>VBOZ01000026.1:0-18797 GCA_005893305.1 Candidatus Eisenbacteria bacterium
CCAGGGACAGGATCTGCTCTTCAACCTTGCGGGGCAGACGAGCCATCTCGACTCCATGCAGGATCCCAATACCGATCTGGAGATCAACGCGCGGGCTCAGCTCTCGATTCTCGAGACCTGCCGGAAGCACAACCCCGGCGTCAAGGTAGTCTTCGCCAGCACGCGCCAGATCTATGGAAAGCCGCAGTATCTCCCCGTGGACGAGAAACACCTCCTGATCCCCGTGGACGTGAACGGGATCAACAAGATGGCGGGCGAGGCCTACCACGTCCTCTACAATAACGTATACGGGATCCGGGCTTGCGCGCTCCGGCTCACGAACACGTACGGGCCTCGAACGCGAGTCAAAGACGCGCGCCAGACATTTTTGGGAATCTGGACGCGACTGATTCTGGAGGGAAAACCATTCGAGGTCTGGGACGGGAGTCAACTCCGCGACTTCACCTACGTGGACGACGCCGTGGAGGCGTTCCTGCTCGCGGCGGCCAGTGAGGAGGCCGACGGCAAAGTGTTTAACCTGGGCGGCGCCGATCCCCCGATCAGTCTTAAAGATTTGGCCGATCTGCTCGTCAGCGCGAACGGCGGCGGCCGCTACGAGCAGCGCACGTTCCCCTCGGACCGAAAGCGCATCGATGTCGGTGACTACTACGCAGATGATCGGGCAATCCGCTCCGCCCTCTCGTGGCAGCCTCGCGTGACGTTGCGAGAGGGGCTGGCTCGAATGCTGGAGTATTACCGGCAACACCTTCCCCGCTACCTCTGACGAGCGTCGTGGCGACCACACCTCCCATTCTGCCGATGGATCCGCGCGCGAACTACCTCGCCCACCGGGAGGAGATCGACAGCGCCATCAGTGGAGTACTGGAGGGCGGCCGGTACATCCTCGGTCCGGAGGTGGCCGCCTTCGAGCGGGAGTTTGCCGAATACGTCGGCGTGCGGCACGCGGTCGGCGTGGGGAGCGGAACCGAGGCGTTGCACCTGGCCCTCCTTGCCTGTGGGATCGGGCCCGGCGACACCGTCGCGACCGTCTCCCATACCGCGGTCGCAACCGTCGCCGCGATCGAGCTCGCGGGGGCGACCCCGCTCCTGGTCGACATCGAGCCGCGCACGTTCACGATGGACCCGGAGCGGCTGGAGGAGGCGATCGCGGCTCAACGGGCCACCTCCCCTTCGGCGTCCGTCCGGGCGGTGATCCCGGTGCATCTCTACGGGCATCCCGCCGACCTCACGGCGATCCTCGCCGTGGCGCGAGGGCACGGCCTTCGCGTGATCGAGGACTGCGCCCAGGCCCACGGAGCCTCGTGGAACGGACGTCGCGTCGGAGCGCACGGTGACATCGCCGCATTCAGCTTCTACCCCACGAAGAACCTGGCCGCCCTGGGCGATGGCGGCGCCGTCGTGACCGACGATCCAGCCCTCGCCGAGCGCGTTCGCCTCCTGCGCGAGTACGGATGGCGCGAGCGCTACGTCAGCGACTTCGCCGGCACCAATTCCCGACTCGACGAGCTCCAGGCGGCGGTGCTGCGCGTCAAGCTCCGGCACCTGGAGGCCGAGAACGCGCGCCGGCGGGCGATCGCCGCCATGTACGACCAGGCGCTCGCCGGCTCATCGGTCGCGCCGCCGCGCGCAAGGACCGAGGGACGGCACGTCTACCACCAGTACGTCGTCCGCAGCCCGAGGCGCGATGGCCTGATCGAGGAGTTCGGAGGGCGCGGGACCCGTCTTTTGATCCACTATCCCCAGCCGGTTCATCTGCAGCCCGCCTACCGCACGCGAGCGCGCCTGGCGCCGGGCGGTCTGCCCCATACCGAGCAGGTTTGCCGTGAGATCGTGAGCCTGCCGATGCATCCACATCTCACGGATTCGCAAGCGCGGACCGTCACGGAGTGGATCCTCTCCTGGGATCGTGCCGCAGTGAACGGGGCGTGATGCGGCATTTCTGCACTTATTTTGACCGCAACTACCTGTCCCGGGGTCTCGCGCTCTACCGGTCGCTGCAGGCGCTCGGGCGGCCCTTTCAGCTCTGGGTCCTATGCATGGATCCGGTGTGCCACGCGGCGCTCGCGAGCGCGGAGCTTCCCGGCATACGCCCGATCGCGCTCGAGGATTTCGAGCGGGGGGACGACGCGCTGCTTCGCGCCAAAGCGAATCGGACGCTCGTGGAGTACTACTTCACATGCACCGCCTCGCTGCCGCGCTACGTCTTCCGCGAAGAGCCTGGGATCGATCTCCTCACCTACGTGGATGCCGACCTCTACTTTTTCGCGGACCCCGAGCCGCTCTTCGAGGAGCTCGCCGGAGGGTCCATCGCGATCATCGAGCATCGGATCTCGAAGCGCCTCGGACCGCTCGAGCAGTACGGCCGCTATAACGTCGGCTGGATCTCGTTCCGCCGCGACGCGAACGGCATGGCATGCCTCGAGTGGTGGCGCGACCGCTGCCTGGAATGGTGCTACGACCGCGTCGAGCCGGGACGGTTCGCGGAGCAGAAGTACCTCGACGAGTGGCCGCGGCGGTTCGGGGGGGTTGTGGTCCTTCGCCATCCCGGCGCGAACGCGGCCCCGTGGAATCTCGCCGATCATCCGGTTCGGTGGGACGGGGATCGGCTCCGAGTGGGGGAGAGCCCGCTCCTGTTCTTCCACTTCCACGGCTTCCGGCACCTCGGCGGGCGCCTCTACGATCCCAACCTGTCACGATACCGCGCGAGGCTTTCGAAAACGGCGCGCCTTCATGTCTACCATCCGTACATCCGCGCCCTCCATGAAGCCGATGGGGAAATCTCGCCCCATTCCGGGAACACCTCGCTGGGGACGAGCGTGCGCCATCCGCTGCCCACCCCGTTCGTCCAACGTGTCGTGAAACGGATTCGACGGCTGGGACGGTTTTGGATCGGGCTCGCCTCGGGCCACTATCTTCTGGCGCCGCGCCCCGGGACTTCTAAGCGTCGCGTCTCAGGCTCTGCTTCAGTGCCCGCGCGAAGTTGAGGAGATGGAGTCGGCGAAGGACCCGTTGTAGATAGTGCCTCAGGTAGTCGCCGAATACGGTATAGACGGAGAACCGGACCACGTCCGGGAACGCGTAGTGTCTGCGCACGATCCGGAATCGCTCCCGGGCGAGCGCAGGGAAACGCTCCCAGCTCACGCCGCCAAAGCCCATGCTTGCGACCACGACGGGGACGAAGCGCGTCGTGATTCCGGGATCCTCGAACACTCGAAGCAGCCAATCGTAGTCCGCCGCGATCCGGTACTCGGTCCGGAAGCCGCCGACGCGGTCGAATACGGATCGTTTGCAGAGAATCGCCTGGTGCGCGATTCGCGTGCCGAAGAGCAACGCCGGCCGGTCCACGGGTTGCCCTACGACGTCGGTGTATCGCAGTGCGTCGTCGCGCCGCTCGAGGCGCCCGTAGACGAAGTCCGCGCCCCCGGAGTCGGCCAACGCGCGCTCGAGCGAGTCGTTCGCGGCGAAGCGGTCGTCCGCGTTGAGGAAGTGGATGTAGGTGTCCGGCTCCAGAACGCGGGCGATCCCTCGGTTCATCGCGTCGTAGAGGCCGTCGTCGGGCATGCTCGTCCACCGGACCCGGCCGCCGTAGCGGCGGAGGATGTCGAGCGTGCCGTCCGTCGAGCAGCCGTCGACGACGATGTACTCGAGGGGGCGGCACGATTGAGCCAGGACACTCTCGATCGCCCCCTCGATCGTGCGCGCGCCGTTTCGCACGACGGTGATGACGGTGATGGGAAGAGCGGGAGATCGAGTGTCTGCCATCCGGCCATCTTCCCTCAGGACGCGCTCCGCAATCAAGCCGTCCGCGGATTGACACGGGAACGGTCCTCTATGACACTCCGGCCCCATGTCCACATCAAGGTTCACGCTCTGGTGGGATCGCTCGCTGCGGTTCGCGATGGGATCCGGCTCCATCTTTTCCGGCTCGCTCTTCGGCATCATTCGAAACAAATGGCTCGCCACGCACCTGCACGCCGCCGGACTCGGGGTGCTGGCCCAGACGACCTCCGCGCAGGCGTGGCTCGGCAGCCTTGCCAACATGGGAGTGGGCTTTCCGGTGGCGCACGCCGTTGGCGCCGCGCGGGGGCTGGGGAACGACGACGATGCGCGGCGGACGATCTGGACCGCGCTCTCCATTACCAGCCTCGGCTCGCTTTTCGTCGCGGCCCTGGGGCTGACCTTCGCGGGCCCGATCAGCAGGGCGCTCTTGGGATCCACCGAACACGCGCTCCTCGTGCGCGTGGCCGCGCTGGGGGCCACGGGGATCGCGTTCCAAGGTGTCCTGTTCGGGCTCTTCGCGGGCCGGTCCGACCTCCGGGCCAACCTGACCCTCTCCCTCGTGGGCGGCATCGTGGCCGTGGCCGCCACGCTGGCCCTCGTGCCCCGCTGGGGCCTTGCGGGCGGCGCCGTCGGGATCGCCGTGCTCGCCCCCGCGGGGATCGCGGGCGTA
Organism: Candidatus Eisenbacteria bacterium; assembly: GCA_005893305.1. Classification (NCBI taxonomy): domain Bacteria; phylum Candidatus Eiseniibacteriota; species Candidatus Eiseniibacteriota bacterium. Next base: position 4,451 of record VBOZ01000026.1, read on the forward strand.
CTGCTGCTGCACCGGCGCTCCTACGCGAGACTGTTTACTCCGGTGCCGAAACCGCCGCTCGATCTGGCTCTGGCCCGCTCGATTCTGGGCGTCGGGGCGGCGGCACTGGTGCTCACGTTGGTCGACCTGGGCACGATGCTCGCGGTCCGCTCGAATTACCTGAGCGTGAACGGAGTCGCCGCGAACGGGCTGCTCCAGGCGGCGCTGGCGTTGTCACAGCAGGTGGGCACGCTCTTCTACGCTTACCTGTCGAATTACGCTTTCGGAAAGGTGAGCGGGCTGGGGGGCGCCGCTGAGATCCGCGTCTACACGAGGCGGCACTGGCGGCCGCTCATGCTCCTGGCGGCGCCGATCTTCGCGCTGGCGATGGTCGCGTCGGCACCACTCCTCCATCTCCTCTACTCCAGCCGCTTCGATCCGGCGCGTCCGTTGATGGCGTGGACGCTCTGGGGCGAGTTCTGCCGTGTGGGCATGAACGCGTGGGCGGTCGGGGCGCTCCCCACCGGGGGAGCCCGGCTCTGGCTTCCGATCGGGATCGCCCCCGCGATCGGCCTCGCGTTGTCCTACGCGGTCCTCTCGCACGCGAACCTGGGCACGCTCAGCCTCCCGCTTGCCTACGCCGGCGCGGGCCTCTTCTCGCTCTGCTTCGGTGGGATCGCGATGAGCCGCGCGGGCGTGACGCTCACGAAGCAGGACCTGGCCGTCGTTCTGGGATCCGCCCTCGCGCTGGCGGCCCTGGCTCGTTGGGTTTCGGCCTAGCGGGGTCGAGGGAACCGCGGGGCGGGTTCCGGGCTAGCGAGGCCGCGGAGTTCGCTCGGAAGGTCTCAAGATTCGGTAGATCCAGCCCAGCGCCGGCGAAAAAACCGCCGCCGTCCTCAGCCGCCGCTTCAAATGAGCCGGGGTGAGCGCGCGGCGGAGCCCGGCGCGCGTGACCTGGTGCGTGGCGTCGGCGAGCGTGAAGATCCGCTCCTTCCCTCCGATCAGCTCGAGATTCCGGTCGGCCTCGGGGCCCTCCCAGGCCGCGCCGGTCCCCTGCTTCACGTGGCCGTAGGCGTGATTCTGATGGATCACGAGCGTCGCCTCGGTGGCATCGACCACCGGCATCTTGCGACCGCGCGCGTAGTAGATCATCCAGTTGTCCCAGCCGGGGCGTCCCACCGCGAAGGGCGGAAGGGCTCCCAACGCGCCGCGAGGGTAGACGAAGTAGTCGCTCCCGCTCGGTGGGTGTAGCAGGCCCGTTCGCTCCACGCGCGTGCGCAGCTCCCGCTCCCAGCTCGGGTCGCCGAAGGCGAGCGGCTCCGTCACATCGAGGTCCCACCGCTGACCCACCATCAGGAAGGCTCTCTTCGCCGCGGCGACCCGCCCTGCCGCTTCCGCGAAATCGGAGAGCAGGAGGATGTCAGCGTTCACGTAGCAGAGAAGGTCGCGCTGGGCGCGCGCCTCGGCGGCGGCGAAGACCGAGCTCAAGAGCGGGGTCCCGAATTCGTTCCGGTCCACAGCGGGAATCCGATCGGTGCCCAGCGCGGCCGCCGTTTCGGCCGTTCCCGGCTCGTCCCCGCAGAGGATCACCTCGCACGCGGGACGGAGGCAGCGCCAGCTCTGGATCGCGTTCCGCTGAATGATGCCGATGTGCCCGTCGAACGGCTTCGGGACGGTGAAGATCGTGAGCACGGGCCGCGGCTCAGGACCTGCGCAGCACGAAGCAGCCGAGCCCGTAGAGTCGCTCGCGCGAGGGCGTGGCGAGCGCCGGGCCCTCGTCGCTTCGCTCCCAGCGGTTCTCCAGGTCCTTGAGCCAGAACTCGCGGCTCTCGACGGTGAATCCCTGGAGAAGCCTCGGCAGGCGCTCAGGGCCGTACACGCGATGCCACGGCGCGAAGACGGCGTCGCTGCCGACGGGGATCGTGAGGAGCATGAGACCGCCGGGCCGGAGGAGCGAGCGCAGGCGCGCCATCGCGGCCAGGTCGCCGTCGGCATGCCCTTCCGTCACGCCGTAACGGCCGGCGATCCCGACGTGCTCGATCGCGGAGCAATTGATCGCGAGGTCGAATCGCGCCTCTTCGAGCGGCAGCTCGAGAATGTCCCCTTGGAGGAACTTGAGGCGCTCATGCCGGTACGGCCACGCGACCTCGCCTAAATCGACCGCGGTCACGCGGAACCCGGCGTGCGCCGCGACCACGCCGAGGGGGCTCTGCCCACAGCCGAAGTCGATCGCCTCCCCGGAGCCTTGTGGGATCCGCGCGGCCACCCACGACCACTCGATTTCGCGGTCCCCGGAGAGATCCCGCCCGCCTTCCGCCCTCGGACGTAGGCTCCGCTTGAGCCCGCGAAGGGCGCCATAGAGTCCCTCCGGGAGCGGGACCGAGATGTGGACGCGGCGCACGCCCTGCCTCAGTAGGCGTTGGCGTCGTGGAAGACGCGCACGAGGGTCAGGAACAGAATCTTCATGTCGAAGGCCATCGACCAATTCTCGATGTAGTAGAGGTCGTACTCGATCCGCCGCTCGAGCGGCGTGTCGCCGCGGAGGCCGTTCACCTGGGCCCATCCGGTGATGCCCGACTTCACGTGGTGGCGGAGCATGTAGCGCGGGATCGACGCCCGGAACCGATCCACGAACACGGGCTGCTCGGGCCTCGGTCCCACCAGGCTCATGTGTCCGACGAGAACGTTCCAGAGCTGTGGAAGCTCGTCGATCGACAGCTTTCGCAGTATCGTACCCGCGCGCGTCCGCCGGGGATCCGCGGCGCGGCTCCACTGCGGTCCGGTCGCCTCCGCGTCGGTTCGCATCGTGCGGAACTTGAGCATCAGGAACCGTCGTCCGTTCACGCCGACCCGTTCCTGCGCGTAGAAGACCGGCCCCGGCGAATCGAGCTTGATCCAGAGCGCGATCGCGAGAAGCAGCGGCGAGAGAAGGAGGAGGCCAAGCCCCGCGAAGAGCATGTCGAAGGCCCGCTTCGCCACCATGTTCCAGCCCTGCTCCGGCGTCTCGGTGACGAGCACCACAGGGGTTCCGTCGAAATCCTCCACGCTCGCGTTCAAGGTGAAAGCGCGGGCCAGGTCCGGCACCAGCCGGACGGCAACGGTCGAGTCGCTGAGCCGCTCGAGCGCCTCGAGCTCGGCCTCGTGCTCGGTGCGCGCCAAGGCGAGGTAGACCAGCTCGGCGCCCGTCTCCTTGGCAAGTGCCGGCAGCTCCGAAACCGTGCCGATTACGTCGTGGTCGGCGACCCGCTTCCCGATGTCCGCAGCGCCGGCGCCCACGATTCCCACCACCTTGAAGCCGTAGTCCGATTGCACCGCCATTTTCCGCGCGACCCGCTCCGCCAACTCTCCGGTCCCGACGATCAAGACGTGGCGGAGGTTTCGTCCCCGGCGTCGGAGCGCGCGCAGAGCGACGCGGATCGACAGGTGGGCGGCGCAGAGCGAGCCCGCCCCGAAGATCGCGAAGAGAAGGAGGACCGAGCGCGCCAGCTCGCCCCGCCAGAAGTACGAGGTGAGCGCCGCAAGCGCCGTCACGATCGCGATCCCCTGGACGAGAGTCCAGAGCTCCTGGGAGAGGCGCGCGGTCCGCGCGGAGCGGTAGAGGTGGAAGGAGCGGAGGACGAGGAGCGCGAGCGGCGTGATGACGGCGCCGAGCCAAACGTAGCCTTTGATCGGCGGGATTCCGAGCGGCGCCGGGAGGCGAAGCCACTGGAATCGCACCCAATAGGCCGCGACCCACGAGCCGAAGATCAGCACGCCGTCGAGGAGGAAGATTCCGGTTAGAAATAGCTGCCGGTGGCGGGCAAACATGGTCAAGTGGCGCAGTCTATCATGCGGTGGATTTCGCGTCCGCACGGAGGGCCCAGAAAACGCCCCAGATGTACGCGAACGCGAAGGCGGTGTTCACATCGGCTAGAGAGTAGTTCGTCAGCAGGATCACGAGCACCTGTCCGGTCACCGCGATTGCGGCGATTGCCCATGCCCGAACGAGCCAGAAGGGGTCTTCCCCCGCCACCCGACTCGCCGCGCGGATCAGCTTCCAGAGTAGAAACCCAAAAGCCGCGAGGCCGACGATTCCCAAATTGAGCCAGATGAGGAGGTAATAGTTATGAACGAACCACTGCTCTCGGGTCGTGCCGAGAAAGGGATCGCGATTCATGATGGCGAAGCCGAACCCATTCCCGATGACCGGGGATTCGAGTGCTGCGTTGACGGCCCGCTCCCACTCGACGAGACGCAAGATGTTGGAGACGGTCTCACCTTCCAGGTCCGTCGAGAAGGAAGCGCTGAAGCGCCGTCCGATGGAGGACAGAAGGTCGCCCTTGCCGAAATAGACAGTCGAGAGCCCGGCGGTCACCGCGAAGATTCCGACGAGCGCAGGGAGTAGGAGGAAACGGCGGGAACGGACGCGGGGCTCGAAGCATCCCAGGTTGCGCCACGACAGAATGGTAGCAAGGGCGAGCCCAACGATGAATCCAAGCCAATACCCTCGCGTAAAGGAGAAGAGAAGATGCGCGAGCATCGGGATCATGGCGAACAGGCAGAACACGCGCATCTTCCGGGTTGGTGCTAGAAGGGCTACCGTCCAGAGTCCGACGGCAACCATTCCTGTCACCGTGGTGAAATAGATCCCGCCCAAGCGCCGGTGGTAGATCTGCAGCATGGTGAGGCCGAATCCAGTGTGGACGAGGCCGATCGCCACCAATCCTAGCCCTGCATAGACCGCGTTCCTCCGCTTATAAACCTGCATCATGCCTAGCGCTAGAGCCGGCCACAGCGCGCCTGCCACCTCAATGCCGAGGCTCCGAATGTTGTTCCCATGAAGAAGCCCGAGGGTCACGCCGACGGCGCAGGCGCCGAGCCAGACCGCCAGCCCCTGCAGCAGCTCGGAGGGCGGACGGACCCACGACTTCCAGGTGCTTCGCCAAAACAACAGGAGGGAGATCCAAGCGAACCACGCACAGAGCACAGTCATTTCCAGGGTGAGGTGGCCGGTCTCATAGTCGACGAACGTGGCCAGCAGCACGCCGATGAGAAAGGTCGCGCGGATATCAAGTAGCGACCAGAGGACGAGGCCGACCGCGCCGCCCGAGACAACGAGCAGCAACCCGGCGCGTGTCACCAGGGCGATGAGGATCACGGCGGGAGCGAGAATCGCCGCGGCGATGAGGATCGCCCGACTCCACCGTTTCTTCTCGTCTCGTGGCGGGACCGCTGCCACTGCAGTAGTGTGTGTCATTCTGGGGATGTTATGCGTCGCCAAGAGCGCCGGAAAAAGCGGGAACGCCGCAGCGATGGTATGCTGCCGGTCCATGACTCACGAGTACCATCGCTCTCCCGCATGACCCCCCACTGGCCGGAATCATGACCGACACGCCGCGCTGCTCCGTAATCGTCGTGAGTTACAATTCGGCCTCCTATCTCCCGCAGTGCCTTTCGGCTCTCGAAAGACAGCAAGGCGTAGAGGCTGACATCCACGTCGTCGACAACGCCTCCTCGGACGGCAGCGCCGATCTCGTTCGTCGTCAGTTTCCGCGAGTTCGCTTGATTGCAAATCTGAGCAACGTCGGTTTTGCAAGCGCTAACAACCAGATACTGAGCCCGGGGACTGCGGAGTTCTACGCACTCGTTAATCCCGATACCGTACCGTCGCCGACTGCGCTCGCGACCTGCGTGCGGTATCTGGAGGGCAACCCCAAGGCGGGCGTCGCGGCGACGCGGCTCGTCCATCCAGACGGGGACCTTCAGCGTTCGAGCCACGCCTTTCTGGGATTTCGCAATCTGCTCGGAGAGACGTTCGGTGTCCACCGGCTCCTGCCCGTGCTCCGCCCGCTTTCCTCCTTGTACATGCCGTGGTTCGACCATGGCCGGATCGCTGAGGTCGATTGGGTTGACGGCGCCTTTCTCGTGGCTCGGGGAGAGGTGGTGCGGGCCGTGGGCGGTCTCGACCCCGGCTTTTTCATGTACGGCGAGGAGATGGACTGGTGCCGTCGTATCCGTCGCGCCGGCTGGAGCATCGTGTTCTTGCCCGAGCCGGCCGTGATTCACGTGGGGGGCGCGAGCAGCGGCCCGATCGCAGGACCGATGTTCGTGGAAAACCTGAGAGGACGGCTGCGCTTTCTCTCGAAGCACCGTTCTTCCCTTGTGGTCATGGCCGCGCGCGCAACGATCGCCGTATCGGTGCTCCTTCGATTCGCCTGGCGCGAGGCTCAAGCGCTTGGGCTTTCGCTAATGGGTCGCCCTGTCCCCGAGCCTCTTCGGCTTCGCCTAACCTCGTTAAGCGCGGCGGCGCGATGGGTCCTACGGGGACTCCCGCTGTAGCAACCCCATCTCGGGCATCTCCTGACTTCCCCGCGATGACGGCGGTCTACGTTGGGCGGGACCTCCGCACATTCCATGCGATCCATGCCAAGGCCGCAAAGACCGAAATCACGAAGCCGATCCCGGTCAGGAGCCCGCGGCGCGGCCAGAACCGCCGCTCGGGAGGATCCGCGGGGTCCAGGACTTCCACGGTAGTCACATCGCGCGCCTCGGTAATGCGCGCCTCCTCGTGCTGCGCCGAGAGTAGGGAGAAGACCTGTTCGTGGATCTTGACCTCGCGGACGAGGCGCGCCAGCTCGAGCCCCAACTCGGGCAGATTGCCGATCAATCGGTTCACCTGATCGAGCTGCTGGCGTAGACGGCGGACCTCCTCGCTGTTCTCCGCGGCATACTGGCGCGCGACGCCGAGCTGCACGTCGAGGGCCGCCTGGCTGGCGAAAAGCCGCGCCGAGCTCTCTACTGCGGAGAGCTCGCCGGCGGTTAGGCCGACCGTGCGGTGCTGTTCACCGTAGCGACGCAGCGCCTCTTCAGCCTTTTGCAGGTCCCGCTCGGTATCATAGAGACGCTGCTCCACGAAGACGCGCATGCGCCGGCCTTTGGTCATCCGTATCTCGCGGTTGAAACGGTCCAACTCCTCGGCGTAGGCGTTTGCGAGGTCCGCGGCGCGTTTGGGGTCGGGGTCCTCGACGCGAATGACGATCGTACCGGTGTCCCCAACTTTGAATGTCGATCGCCTCTGTAGCTCTCGGATCGCGATGTCCTCGCGAAGGCTCCTGTAGACATTCTTGAGATCGAAGCGACCCACGAGAACGGTTGCGATCCGGCGGCTGTGCAGGATGGCCATCGTCACATCCTCGGGGCCCGTTCTACTCGGGACCCGAATCCCTGGAACGTTGAGGCCGCGGAACATCGAGGACACATTGAATCCGGTCTCTTCTTCGGTGGGTGGCAGGAGAACGGTCTCGGCTCGGTAGGTGGGCGGCCACAAGAGGGCCACAGTGGCGGAAAGCAGAGTTCCCACGAGAACGATGAATGCGGCCCGGAGCCGAAACGGCCTCGCGCTGGCCGCGTAACTGGAGAAGCTCGGCTCCCCCTCGGGTGCCACCTGCGACCGAACCTCGCGGGTAGCGAGCTCGGGGGTGCGTTCATCGCGTTTATACGTTTCGGGGCCCATCGCCTACTTGGTCACCTGGTGGATAACGAGAACGGTCGTGGCCACCTGTCCGGTGACGATGATAACGTCGCGGAACACGGCCCAGAACGATGTGTCCTTCCTCTCTGGGACCCAGATAAAATCCCCCGGCTCGATGCGGTGGGTGTCACGCGCGAAGACCGTGTTGCTGCTCCCGGAATGCGTGAGCCGCGCGTCACCGGCGTTGCCGCGGCGCGTTGTCCCCCCGGACATGTGGATGTAATCGCCCGCGGACCACCCCGCTTGGAACGCCACCATTCCAGGACTTCTCACCGAACCGTCCACCCGCACGGCCAGCTCGAGCCGGGGAACGTGGACGTGGTCCCCGTCGCGAAGTGGAACGTCCGCCTCCGGCGGAGACGGTCGCCCGCTCGAGAAATCTACAAGGTAGGCCGATTGGCGCACGGCCAGCTTGCTGCGGAAGGTCTGATACTCGCTGTTCGTCATCTCGCCGCGCGACAGGCGGTTCAGTCGCTCGAATTCGACGTCACTCGCGGTTCCGATTCCGTCCCGTTCGAGGCGTACGATGCGCGCCGCGGCGTGGGGGGTAAAACCACCCGCCCAGACCACCAAATCGCTGACCCGACTTCGACCTTCATCGATGGGGTAGGTTCCCGGGGCCCGCACCTCTCCGCTGACCGTAACCTGACGGATCGGATGCCATTCCGGCTGCGGGCGGATGAAAACCCGATCGTCGGCCTGCATCGCGATCGCCTCGCCGTCGGAGCCCTGATCAAGGCTCGTGTACAGCGTGTCGAGCTCGCGGGCACCCCTGAAACGGACGATCACCACGGAATCGACACGGGCTTCAGGCAATAGCCCCCCGGCGATTCGGAGGAGGGTACCCAGACTGTCGCCGTTGCGGAACTCATAGAAACTCGCTCGGGCGATCGCCCCGAAAACTCCGATGCGCTCAGTCAGCACCGGAACGATCACGCGATCCCCGTCTTGGAGGTACGGATTTCCGTCCCAATCCCCCGTTCGCTCGAAGCGCTCGAGGTCCGCGAGGTCGGCATGGCCGTCGCGATGAAGCAGGCGAATGTTCCGTCGCGAGGCGTTCGGGGTAGTCCCTCCCGCCGCCTCAATGGCCTCGAGCACACGGGCGTCACCAGAGACCTGCTTTGTGCCGACGGTCTTGACCTCGCCGAGAACGTAGACGTTGAAGGTTCGTGGTTCGAGGAGGCGGAGGTCCAGGGAAGCACCCGGCACATACGGGCGCAATCGCTGGATGATGTCGGCTCGCGCATCGGCGAGAGTCTTGCCCCCCAAGGCGACGAGCCCGAGGTTGGGCACGCGGACGCGCCCCTCAGCATCTACCGTGAGCACCTTCGCGGCGAGCGCCTTCCCCCCGTACTCGAGACTCAATACGTCTCCCGGCCCGAGACGGTACGTCGCAGGGTCGACAGGACCCGCGAGCGTCGGCCGCGAACCGGCGGATGGCGAGGCCCCTCCGTCCCCCGGCGGCATGGTCACGCCCTCGGGCAGCGTGCGGAGCACATCCTCACCGGAAGTTTGGGCGCGAGCGGACCCGCAGGCGAGGGCAAGCGCAGCCGCGGCTCCGAGGCACGCACCCAAGAACGACCCAGGTCTTCGGGGGCCGCTCCTGGAAGATGTCGACGTCGTTCGGACCGCGGAGTGCTTGTCGGGAATAGTCTTGAGGTTCGTGAGGACGTCTCCGTCGAAGAGGCGCGCCATGGTCCCCTGCAGTTTAGCGCGTTTCCTGGGTCCCGGGGGATGCTTCGTGCGGGGGGTCAGGAGGCGAAAATCGAGCCGGGTTACAGGGCCACCTGTGCCACCAGCTCGTTCTGGAGGCGCGCCACCGCGGGGAGCGACCAGCGTTCCTCCGCCACAGCGCGCCCCGCGTGTGCAGGAGCGTTGCCGCGGTGATCGTCCGTTTCAGGGGTGCCCGCGAGCTCCGCCGCGGTCTCGCCTTCGAGGTAGTGCGTGCCCGGCGTGAGCCCGAGCCCCTCACACGCGAAGCGCGTCGCTACCACGGGGAGCCGTGCCGCCATGGCTTCGACGATCTTGACGCGCGCTCCAGCCCCGGTCCAGAGCGGCACCAGAAGCAGCGTCGCGCACGCGAACTCCTCCGGCATCGAGGGGACATTGGAGGCGAGCTCTGCCCCGGCCCGCTTGGCTGCTTTGATGAGCGAGGCGGGCGGGCTCTTGCCCGCCAGGCGGAGCCTGGCTTCCGGCGCGCCGGCCCGAACACGAGGCCAACCTTGTGTCAGGAAGCGTAGCGCTCCGTCGACGTTGGGGGGCCACGAGAACGAAGCCGCCAGAAGGAGCACCGGCGGTTCCGCCGGACGCCGCGGAGGGTAGCGGGCGAGGTCGATGCCAACAGGTAGGGTCGCGACGCGGGCGCCCGGCGCGAGAGCGCGAAGGACCTCCGTCTCACCCTCCTGGATGGCGAGGGTGAGCGCCGCCGCTCGGCAGAGGGACGCTTCGGCGCGCTTCAGCCGCACCGCCTGTGCGCGCGCGTAGAGCCCGGCGGGCGTGAGTCCGCGATCTCGCGCGTATCGCTCCATCCATAGATGTTCGACGTTGTGCTCACGCAGAACCATCGGCGTACCGCCGATCGCCTCGACGTACGGAGCCATGTGGAGGTGGTTCGCCAACACGTAGGACGGGGTCAAAACCGCGACCCGCTCGCGCAACATGGCCGCGAGTGCCCCACTCCAGTAACGCGCGAGCGTGTAGGGCCTGCTGCCGAAGAGCCCCGCAGCCGCGGCGATGGGGAGTGGGGGCGGGCGATGCGCGACACGCCCCACGGTGATCCCAAGAGCGACAAGTTCCGGCGGAAGCGACTCGGCCTCCGTTCCCGCCGGGACGAACGTGAGAAGGGTCACGTCGTGCGTCTGGGCGGCAGCCCAGACGGTCTGCCATGACGCGATGCGACCCCCGTCGTCGAGCGGCCATGGGAGCCGGGGAGTCAGGACTATCGCCGAGCGCCGGGCCATTCCCGTCCCCATCCGCTCGCGGCGTAGGCGACCCCGACGAGCGTGAAGAGGAGGTCGAGGAGCTCCTCGTCGCCGAAATTCCACTCGAAGAGCCCGGCCGCGAGAAACCCCGTGAGCGCCGCGACGGCTGCGAGCCGCAGCGCCAAGCCCATGCCGTCGGCGTCGACCGGCCCAGCTGCCTCCGCCGGCATGGTGGCGCGGGCACGGGCCGCGCGAACGTCGGGCCTGAGCCCAAATCCAGCGGTCCGATACAGACCGATCACGAGCCAGGCGAAAGCCGCGAGACCCACGACCCCCATGCTCGCGCCGATCTGGACGTAAATGCTGTGAAGATGCCCGTGCTGCTCGTGCGGCCCCGGCGGGCGGTAGCGTTCGATCCACGGGTGCAGGTCTTGAAGCCCGACTCCGGTGATCGGATGCGCCTGGAAGATTCGCCATCCCGCCGTCCAGAGATGCACGCGCTCCACGTTCCATGGATTGCTCGGATCGAAGGCGCTGAGCGCCCGCTCGCGATACCCGTGCGGGAGAACCAGGAGAAGCACGACGACGAGCGCCGCGAGCCCCGCGAGCCATCGCGCGCGTGTGAATCCAAGGAGCACGCCGAACGCGACGAGCGTCCCGATCCACGCGCTCCGGGTATAGCTCCCCAGGAGCGCTGGGGCGAGAAGGGCGAGGAGCGCCAAGGCGGCGACTCGCCAACGGCGGTCACGGACGCGAAGGAGAATCGCGGCGGCCACCGTCGCGAGAAGCATCGCCTGTCCGCCGTAGGTGAGCGGGTGGCCCACGGCGCCGCGCACGCGCACGGGGAAAGCGCCGCCCTGGGCCACGAACTTGGCCAACGCGTAGATCGTGGCGATCGCCGCCGATGCGAGCAGCAGCACGACCGCGCGCCTCGCGAGCTTGGGATCGCGCGCGTGGTACGCCGCGACCGGAACAATCGCGAGGAGGAGACCCTTCGTGATCCGACCGGTGCTTCCGGAGGGATCCTGGGAGGCCACCGTGGCCACGATGAGGGCCGCGATCCAGCCGAGCGCCGGGAGATCGAGCGGCGTTCGGACCCAGCGCACCCCTCCCGGCAGCCACCACGCCGCGAGGGTGAGCGCGCCGCAGAGCGCGACCGCGATGGACATCGGGGCGATCGACCAGGGAAGCGCGGCGGCGAGAAGGAGAAACGAGAGCGCTGCGGAGCGCTCGATCGCGGAGGACATGGCCGCCGATCGTGGGCCATGCATCGGGCCCGGTCAAGCCCGGGGGCTTCCTTGACATCGCCCCGCCCGTGCGGGAAACTCGCTCGGAATCCGCGTCCGAATGCACCCTCCGGAGGGCCGATGTCTCCCGACATCCGAATCGTCGTCACCGGCGGCGCCGGATTTCTCGGCCGCCACATCATGGCCGAGCTCCAAGCGCGCGGGTATCGGAACGCCGCCACGTTCCGCTCCAAAGAGTACGACCTGACTCAGGAGAGCGACGTGGAGCGGATGATCGCCGACCTGAAACCCGAGGCGATCGTCCATCTTGCCGCCACCGTGGGCGGAATCGGCGCGAACCGCCGCTACCCGGGCACCTATTTCTACGAGAACATGATGATGGGCTCGCTCCTCATGGAGCACGCCCGCCGCGCTCAAGTCGGACGCTTTCTCAGCGTGGGGACGATCTGCTCCTATCCCAAGCACACGCCCGTGCCGTTCCACGAGGAGAATCTCTGGAACGGATACCCCGAGGAGACGAACGCCCCCTACGGGCTTGCGAAGAAGATGCTCCTCGTCCAGTCGCAGGCCTACCGCCAGGAATTCGGATTCGACGCGTCGAACGTGCTGCTCGTGAACCTCTACGGCCCGCACGACAACTTCGATCCCGAGACATCCCACGTGATTCCCGCCCTGATCCGAAAGTGCGTGGAAGCGGTCGAGGCCCGCGCGATGCAGATCGACGTCTGGGGCACCGGCAAGGCGACCCGCGAGTTCCTCTACGTCGAGGACGCCGCGCAGGGAATCGTGGCCGCCGTGGAGCGGCTTGAGGGAAGCGATCCGGTGAACATCGGCGCCGGGTTCGAGATCTCGATCCGGGAGCTGGCCGAAAAGATCGCCTCCCTCACCGGCTTCAAGGGCCGCCTCCAGTGGGATCCCTCGATGCCGGACGGGCAGCCCAGGCGGAGCCTCGACACGTCGCGCGCGGAGGAGCTTCTGGGGTGGCGCGCCACTACATCGTTCGACGTGGGACTTCGCCGCACGATCGAGTGGTTCCGCTCCGAGGCCCGCGCTCCCGCGGGCGCCGGCACGTCGCGCCGCTGAACGCTGCGGCGGTTCTGCGCGCGTGACAGAGGGCAACCCGCTCTTTTCGGTCGTTGTCCCTACCCGCGGCGACCCCTCGAAGCTCCTCCCCCTCCTCGAAGCCCTCGCCCGCCAGACGTTTTCCAGAAATCGCTTCGAAATCCTGGTCTCGTTCGACGGCGCAGCGGCAACGCCGGAGATATCGGTCAAACTCTCGGCGTTGGGCGGCCGCACGATCGAATCCCGCGCGCGCCGCGGTCCTGGCACGGCGCGGAACCTGGCGGCGCAGGTGGCGAGCGGCGACTACCTGGCATTCACGGAGGATGACTGCCTCCCCGCGAACGACTGGCTCGAGCGCGCGGCGGCGCGTCTGGAGGGAGAGCCCGCGATCGATGTGCTGGAGGGCGCCACGGTCCGTCCCGACGGTCGGCCGACGCGGCGCCCGGACCCCGATCACCTCGCCTACCTGCCCACGAACCTCTTCGTCCGCCGACAGCTCTTCGAGAAGGTGGGCGGCTATTGCGAGGAATTCTTCGACGCGGGGCGAGGAATCTACTTCCGGGAGGATTCCGACCTTGGATTCACGCTGGAGGACGAGGGCGCGAAGGAGGCACGCGAACCCTCTGCTCGGGTGGCCCACCCGGTGGAGCACGTCGGCTACCTCGATCCACTGCGATGGGCCCGACGCTACGAGATGGACGCGCTCCTTGCGGCGCGCCATCCGGAGGAATTCCGCGATCGAATCGAGGTCCATCGCATCGGCCCGTTCGTCCTTCGCCGGCTCTTCGTGCGCGCCTGCTTCGCGTTCCTGCTCGCGATCGTTGCCGCGCTCACCGCCACCCTCGTCGGTGAGGCTGGGTTGGCCGCAGCCTTCGTCTTCATCGCGACCTTCGCTCTCCTCGTGGTCTGGGCCAAATGGGGCTTCAACCTGCTTCGACTTCCGGTGTGTCTCTGCGTGCCGTTCGTCCTCGTCTTCGCCTACGCGCGCGGGTTCCGCCGGGCGATCGCGAGCGGATCGCTCCGGCGGCCGGCCGGGTAATCGGCTTCCGCTGAGCCTGAGCATCCCGTATTGTCACCCGCGATGCGCGAATTGATCAAACGAGCGATTATCGGAACTCCCTGGGAAGCACCGGTCAAACGGGCTCATTCCGCGCTCACCGGGAGCAAGAGCAGCCTGTACGATTCCCAAACGATTGCCATCATGCGTCGTGCGTTGCGCCCGGACTCGAATGCCATTGACGTCGGGGCCTTCGAGGGCGGCATGCTCCGGCATATGCTCCGGTTTGCGCCGCGTGGACATCACTTCGCATTCGAGCCGCTGCCGGGAAAGTTCGAACGCCTCCATAAGGCGTTTCCGCGAACCCGTGTATATCCGTACGCCCTGGGGGCGCAGACAGGACAGGTCACGTACCACTTCATGCTCGAGCATCCCGCCCTGAGTGGGCTCCGGCGTCGGTTGGAACACCTCCCGAACGAAAGCGTCCGCGAACTGCAGGTCTCCATGGAAACGCTCGATAGGGTGATCCCATCAGATCTTCCGATCGCATTCCTCAAGATAGACGTGGAGGGCGGAGAACTAGGCGTGTTTCAGGGTGGTGTGCAAACGCTTCGGAGAACCCGGCCGGTCG
>VBOZ01000026.1:18849-21066 GCA_005893305.1 Candidatus Eisenbacteria bacterium
CAAAGTCTCGCTCCTGGGAGCATGGCTGGCTGGCCAGCCGGCGCTCTCGAGGGAGTCGTTTGCCGAGCAGTTCGAGAAGGGGCTCAACTTCTACTTTGTGGCACACCCCTAGGCTACTGGGACGCTCTTAGCACCAACGGTTTCACCCGCCTCCGAACGGCCGAGCGCCGCGAGCGTCCCCAGGCCAATCCAGAACGGCACGGTCACCTTGTCGTAGCCAAGGTACGAATTGAACAGACCGTGCACGGCGTAGGTTGCCAGACCCGCCACGACGGCGAGCGAGAGGAGGCGAACGTTGGGGTCGCTCGAGCGGCGAAATATCCGAAGGCCGGTGCTCGCCGCGACGCCGACAAACCAGAGCGCGGCGAGGAGTCCCGGCACCCCCGCCTCGGCGGCCAGGCGAACCACCTCGCTATGGGCTCCCATGCGCCGATAGGAGACCTCGGTCACGATCAGCTTGCGCCGGTATTCCGGGTAGGCTTGGGCGTACGCGCCATAGCCTACTCCCGACCAAGGCCGGTCCTTCACCATTTCCCACGCGGCAATCCAGCGATTCACCCGCTCGAGATTGGAGACGTTCTCCACCTGGACGACGGACTCCGCGTGGCGCGACAGGTTTCTCGTCGCACCCACGGCGAAGACGACCATTGCGATCGTCCATGCCACGGCGGCCGGAAGAAGGAGCCGTCGCCACGCCCCTCGCCACCAAGCCCATAGGATGGCCATGACCGGAATGACGATGACCAGGGATACCCACGCCGCGCGCGTGAAGGAGAGGGTAATGCCGAGCGCGATCGCGAAGACCGCCGCGACGTATCCTCCCCTGGTCCGCCCACCCGGCTCCAGCGCGCAGAGAAGAGCCAGCGGGAGGATCATGGCGAGATAGGCCGAGTACGTGCCGTGCTCGGGGAAGAACGGTCGCGCAATCCCGTACGCCAATCGCGGCGCGACTCCGAGGAAAAATGCCCGAATGCTGCCGTAAAGACCCCAGAACGCGCCGGTCACCACCACCAATCGGATCCAACGCCGGCGCCGGGCGGGGTCGCATGGGCTGCAGAGGAAGTAGAGGTACCCAAAGGCCGCGTAAGCGGCCGCGACCACCCAGGCCTTCAGTCCGTCGATCCGGTATGCGCTGAGAGCGACGGAAGCCAATGTAATCCCGGCCACGACGGCGAGCGGAAGATTCAGCGGGGACCGAGGGACACGGATGCCGCCCGACGCAACGGATCGAAGCACCCACGCCGCGAGCGCGATCGCGATCATCGGCTCGGTGGGCAAGTTGATGGCGCTGCCGCCCCCGAAGCCAACCTCGATGGAGAACGGAAAGGCGATCCAGACGAGCGCCCACGCCAGCTCCGGCGATCGGAAGGCGACGAGGAAATAGGCCGAGGCAACGGCGATCGCGGCCGCGAAAAGCGGACCCGCAATCACGAACCCCGCCGCGAGGAGCGCGAGCTCGGCCGCGAGAAGCCAGAATCCAAGCGCGAAGCTGTTGCGCCGGGATGATGCTAGGGACGGCGCGGCGGCCGCGGCGCGATCCACGGCTCTTCCCTCAGGAACCGGCGCCGCGCGGCATCACGCCCGCGCCTGCCATTCCCCGCCGCTCCATCAGGAGCGCGGCGGAAAGGCTACCGGCGAGGCCGATCAGGAATCCCGCGACCACAAAAATCAACCGCTTCGGTCGCGACTTGTGGAGCGGGACCTTTGCGGCGTCGAGGAGCTGCACCGTCGGGGTGTCACGCGTTTCCCGGATCCTCGCCTCTTCGAGCTGCGCGGTGAGCAGCTCGAAAACCTGCTCCTGGACCTTCACGTCGCGCCAGAGCCGCATGATCTCGACGCCCGCGCGCGGAAGCCCGCCCACCTGCCGCTCGATCGCGGCCAACTCCTGGCGCACGCGGCGCACGTCCTCGCTGTCCTCGGCGAGCGACTGGCGCAGCACCTGGAGCTTCACCTCGAGCGCGATTTTCTGGGCCATCAGCCGCGCGCCGACATCGGAATCGCCGCGGTCGGACGGAGCCGTGGCCGGAAGGTTCCGTGCTTGCTGGTAGTCGCGCAAGCGGTCCTCGGCGGCGGCAAGGTCCCGTTTCGCCAGGTCGAGCCGATCTTCGATGAAGGCCCGCGTTCGCTTCGCGCTCGTCGTACGCGTCTTGAGATTGAAGCTGTCGAGCTCCTCGACGTAGGCGTTCGCCATGGCCGCCGCGGTTTGGGGCTCTCGAT
>VBOZ01000027.1 GCA_005893305.1 Candidatus Eisenbacteria bacterium
CCCAATCGTTCGACTTCGACATGACTCCGACCGTGTTGTCGATCTTGAGGGAAACCAGTTTCGAGAGCCGCAACTGCAGATCCGAGACCACATGCCATTCGTCGAGCGGACCCCCTTCACCCCCTTCGAATCCGACGAACATTTGCAGGGAAGGCGAGAGTCGCTTGAGATACTCGATGGAGGTCTCTCCGAGATCCGGCTTCGATTCGCTTTGATTGTACTCGCCGGTCGTGCGAATCGTGAGCGTGCCCCAAGAAAAGCCTCTCGCAAAACCGAACCCTGGCTTGACGTCCCATTTCTCATCGCCGATCAGCACTTTGCTCTGCTGCGTTGGGGCGGTCACCTCTAGGTAAGCGAAGAGCTCGGGCAGGCTCGCTTTCTCCTTCAGGCAGCGCACGCGGATCTGCCCCTCGACATCGCCGAGGCCCGATTCCTTGGTCTTGGCCGGCGTCGCGTACGTATCGCTGGGATCCTTCTCGAGGGAGGCGGTCATGTAGGCGGTGGTGAATTCGAGCGCGAGCCAATCGGTCCAGCCGTAGCTCACCATGACCCCCGTCTCGGAGCTCCAGAACTTGCCTCGATAGTCGACGTCCCCGCCCACGCCGAACATGTCGGGTTGATATTCGCGGTTGTGATCGATGGTGTGCGAGAAGGAGGGATATACCACGAGCTCGCCCTTGTGAACGTAGGTGCCGAATGCCGAGGTCTGAACCCCACGCCCGGTGTCGCGGTATTGCTCCAACTGGGCGTGGTCCGCGGCCGCGGCCGGAGCCGTGAAGGCGACTCCCGCCAGGCCGATGGCGATACCGAGTAGGGGTGCGAAACCTTGGATTGGAGTTTTCATGGGTGCTCTTCTCCTCTCTTTACCGTTTCACTCGGGCCGCTACTCCGCGTGCGTGCTATCACAGACGGAGCAGCCCTTGTCGAAGACCACCCGCCAGCGGCCGTCGGGCTCGAGGCGCCACACCGAGTTGAACGTCCCGATCAGCTTGCCGTCGGGATCCATCACCGG
Source organism: Candidatus Eisenbacteria bacterium (assembly GCA_005893305.1). Taxonomy (NCBI): domain Bacteria; phylum Candidatus Eiseniibacteriota; species Candidatus Eiseniibacteriota bacterium. The sequence continues at coordinate 1,013 of VBOZ01000027.1, forward strand.
ACCGCTGCTGTGGGCGAGCTTCCCGGAGTCGAGCACCTCGACGACCTCCGGCCGCCAGGAGAACGGTGCCTTGGGTCCATCGAAGAGTGGCTTCCACCCTTCGACGACGGCCGCGTTGCCGCGCATCACGCCGCGACGACCGAAGAAGACCGCGTCCGGCGCCACATAGGTCCCGAATGCCTTGAGGTCGCGAGCCGCCATCGTGGCGGCGAAGGTGCTCTCCGCCGCGAAGACCTGGCTCCGTGGATCGGGCTTCGTCTTCGCGTCCGCGGAGACGATCGTTAGGGCGATGCCGGCGGCGACGAACGCTGGAATCAGGAAGCGCATGAGACCACTCCTTTCAAGGCGCGCGCGAGCGCCTGCAGCAACGACTCCGAATCCCGCGCCGGGCCGAACGCGGGAATCGCGGGGCCACGGAGCGCCCGTTCCATGTCAACGAAATCGGGCGCGGGGAGATACGCGCGGCCCAAGAGCGCCCGGTCATCCCATATCGCGGGCGGATACCCCTCTCCCAGAATCCTACCCGGTTCCCCCGGTTCGCGCCCGAGCAGAACGATCCGATCCGCGACCGCGGAAGCAAAATCGAGGTCGTGGCTCGCCATGAGGATGGCGTGCCCCCGCCCGTTCAAGCCGCGCACCACCCCCGCGAGGGCGCGCCTTCCCTCAGGATCGAGTCCGGCCGTCGGCTCATCGAGGAGCAGCACGCGCGGGGGCTCGGCGAGAAGGGAGGCGAGCGCGACGCGGCGTTTCTCGCCCTCGCTCAACGTCATGGGAACACGCGAGGCGAACGGTTCGTGACGAAGGCCAACCAGCTCCATCGCTTCGCGCCCGCGGGCCCGGCGCTCCTCCGCGGGCACGCCGTCGACCCAGAGAATCGCGGTCACGTCCTCCTCCACCGTGCGGCCGAAGAGCTGGCGCTCGGGGTACTCGAGCGCGAGCGCGGTGGGCCGTTCGCGCCCGTTCCCCGTCGCCGGCCTATGGATCGATCCCGAGGTCGGATCCAACAAGCCTGCCGCGAGCTTCAAGAGCGTGCTCTTCCCCGAGCCGCTCACGCCGACGAGGGCGACGACCTCGCCCATGCCCACCCGGAGACCGACGCCAGCGATCAGGGGGCTCCTTCCACCGTGGCCCCTTGGCGCGTACGCGACGTCGCGGAGCTCGAGCGCGGCATCTCGAGCCCTGAAATCCTGCGCCGGGACCGGCGGGGGCGCGACTCCGGCACCCTCGCGGGGGCGGAGCGTCGCGAGCCCGGTCGTGAGCGAGGTCAAATCGATGGCCAACGGTCCGCTCCACAACCGATCAAGCGCGAGCAGCGCCGACGCGCGCATCGCGAGCGGGTAGGGTACGTCCGTCGCATCGAGGACGGTTTGCGGCGATAAGGCCGTCGGGTCCACGAGTCGTGTGCCCGCGATCAGATGTAAACGCTCGCAGGGATAAGGAGCGTCCGCATCCTGATGCGTGCGAACGAGGGTGAACCGGCCGGATTGCGCGTCCTCGACCAAGCGCCGCTCCAGCTCGCGCCTGCTTCCGGGATCCAGGTGCGCCAACGACTGATCGAGCAGGAGGACTTGCGGCTTCGCCGCCATCACGGCCGCCAGGAGGGTCCGCGCCTTCTCCCCGGCGCTCAGCGCTTGCGGCGCGCGGGCCTCGAACCCCGCCAGACCGTACGCCTCGACAACCTCGGCCGTGCGCGCGCGGATCTCCTCCGGCGGCAACGCGAGCGACTCCAGCCCGAAGGCGATCTCGGCCTCGACGGAGTCGGTGAGGAACTGGGGATCAGGCTCCTCGAAGAGGACCGCGACGCGCGGCCAGAGGGAAGGCGCGTCGCGGCCCCGCTCGATCGGCGCGCCGCCGAGCAGGACGCGCCCGGAAGCCGGCGGATGAAAGCCCGCAAGCAATCGGATCAGCGTGGTCTTGCCGGAGCCGTTCGGCCCGAGGATGAGATGGCTCTCGCCCGGGCGGAACTCGGCGGTTACATCGCGGAGGATCTGGCGCGGCGCGTCATGGGCGGATGCCCCCGGCACGGTGGCCGAAACCGCATCCAGCCGGATCACGTCGGCGACCGGGCGCCCTCGAGAAGGTGGGCGCGGACCTCCTCCATGATCTCGATGAGCGGCCTGCCGGTCGCGTGGGCGATGCGCCTCAGGTCGTCGTACTCGGGAACGCTCCGTTCCTCCCCCGAGGGAAGCGCGATCGTCTTGACGCGCACCCGGCCGAGGGGCGTTTCCACGTCCCGGATCGACCGCCTCAGCTCGATCCGGCCCTCCCGCCTCACGCGGACCCCGATCGTCGAGGACTCCGCGAAGAGCCGCTCGACCACCGCGGGGGCGCGGCGGGGATCGCAGAGGGCGGTCACCAGCACGCCGGGCCGCCCCTTCTTCATCTGCACCGGGGTCAGGAAGACCTCCGCCGCGCCGCTCTCGAAGAGGGCTTCGGTCAGGTGGCCGTAGAGCTGCGGGTTCATGTCGTCGATCGTGGTCTCGAGCACCTCCACCGAGCCGGCCCCCTCGCCGACAAGCGGCTCGCCCAGGATCGCGCGAAGGACGTTCGGGAATTCTTTGATGTCCATGGTGCCCGTCGCGACGCCGGTCTTCCGGGGCCGGATTCCGACCGGCTCTCCGATCGTCTCGCAGAGAGCGCGCAGGAGCGCGGCTCCCGTGGGGGTCGTCAGCTCGGCCTCGATCTCGGTCGTCCGGACCGCCACCCCTTCCAGGATCCGGAGGGTCGCGGGCGCGGGGATCGGGAGAACGCCGTGGGCGGCCCGAACGAAGCCGCGGCCCTGCGGAATGACCGACGCGTAGCACCGCTCGACGCCGAGAAGTTCCAGCGCCCACGCGGTGCCGACGATGTCGACGATCGCGTCGATCGCCCCGACCTCGTGGAAGTGGACCTTCTCGAGCGGCACCTGGTGCGCCTCGGCCTCGGCGCGCCCGAGGATCTCGAACGTGCCGAGAGCCCGCGCGAGGACGCGGTCGGGCAGCTTGGCCCCCTCGAGCAATCCGCGGATTTCGGTGAAATGGCGGTGGGCTTTCGTCTCGCGCGTCTCGACCTTAAGCTGGAACGCCTCGAAGCCGTGGCGTTCCACGCGCTTCTCGCCGAGCGTGAAGCCGTCGAGCGGGAGCGCCCTGAGCCGCCGGTCGATCTCCGGAAGCGGCGCTCCGAGCGCGACGAGGGAGCCCAGGATCATGTCCCCCGAGGCCCCCGACACGCAATCGAAGTAGATGATGTTCATCCGCGACAACCCCTGTGCCGCTTCATCCGCGTCTCCGCGCGCGCGACTGGCGCGCGATGACGCCGGCGGCGTAGCCGGCGCCGAAGCCATTGTCGATGTTCACGACCGTGACCCCCGCGGCGCAGGCGTTGAGCATCGCCAGGAGGGCCGCGAGCCCCCCGTAGGAGGCCCCGTAGCCCACGCTCGTCGGGACGGCGATAACCGGGCGGTCGGTCATCCCCCCCACCACGCTGGCGAGCGCCCCTTCCATCCCCGCGACCACGACCACCGCCGACGCCTTCCGAAGCGCACGGACGTGGGCGAGCAGCCGGTGGATCCCCGCCACCCCCGCATCGTACACCCGGCTGACGGGCACTCCCATGAATTCGAGCGTCACGGCGGCCTCTTCGGCGACCGGAAGGTCCGAGGTCCCCGCGCTGACCACGAGGACCGATCCTCCGCGCCCGACCTTCCGCCGCGCGGCGCGCTCGATCACGACCGCCCGCGCCTCTTCCTTCCACACGGCCCGATCCCCGAACTCCTCGATGAGCGCCTCCGCCTGCCCCTGCTTCACGCGGGTCGCCAGGCAGCGGCCGCTCCGCCGCGCGATCGCGCGCGCGATCGTGACGCACTGACGCACGGTTTTCCCCTCGCAGAGGATGACTTCGGGAAGGTGTTGCCGAAGGCTTCTGTGGTGGTCGACCAGGGCGGGACCGACCGTTTCGAACGGCAGGCGGGCAAGCGATTCGAGGGCTTCGCGCGTGCTCATCCGCCCGCGCCGCACGCTCGTTAGAATTTTACGGAGACGCGCAGGATCCATTCAACTCGGTCGCGGTCCCATTCGCTTCGCCGTCTTCCCCGCCCGCGTCCGCGTCGGCGGCGTCGAGGACCGGCGCGTACGGCGTGGGCGCGCTCTCGAGCTTTTCGAGGTAGCTCCAGAGGAGCGCTTCGGTCTCGGCGGGCGTCTTCGCGTGGTTGATCTCGCGGCAAAGCGTCGAGTTGTCGTAGAGGCCTCGGACGTACCAGGCGATGTGCTTGCGCATGAGGATCGAGGCGTAGTCGCCCTTCTTCCGCGCGAGATCGTGGAGATGGGTCACCGCCGTCTCGATCCTCTCCCGCGGTGTCGGCTCGGGCCCGGCATCGCCGCCGTCCAGGAGCCGCTGCGCGCGCTCGAAGAGCCACGGGTTTCCGAACGAACCGCGTCCCACCATCACGCCGTCGCACCCGGTTTCCTGAATCATCCGCTGCGCGTCTTCAGGTGTCTTCACGTCGCCGTTCCCGATCACCGGGAGCCCCGTCGCCTCCTTGACGCGCGCGATGACGTCCCAGTGCGCCTTTCCCCCGAACTTCTCGGAGCGGGCGCGCGCGTGTACCGCGATCCAGCGGACGCCGGCGCGCTCCAGCACGCCCGCCACCTCGGGGGCGTTTGTGGAGTTCTGATCCCACCCGATCCGGATCTTGGCGGTCACCGGGAGCGACACCGCGTTCACGACCGCGGAGGTGACTCGTTCCAGGCGCTCCATGTCCGTGAGCATGGCCGCGCCCGCGTCCCGCGCGATCACCTTCCGGACGGGGCAGCCGTAGTTGAGATCGATCGTGTCGAAGCCCAAGTCCGCAACCATGCGCGCCGCCTCGGCCATCACGCTGGGATCGGAGCCGCAAAGCTGCGCCCCGATCGGCCTCTCTTCAGGCCGATAGTGGAGCAGCTCGAATGTCTTGGGATTTTTCCGGACGAGCCCGTCCGACGAGGTCATCTCGCAGAAGACCATCGCGGCGCCGTGCTTCCGGGCGAGCATCCGGAACGGAGAGTCGGTCACGCCGCAGAGCGGTGAGAGGAGGACCCTCCCCTCAAGACGGATCGGACCGGCTTGCATGAACTACCGGACGTCGACGCCCCTGCCCTGATTGACCACCGCCTTCGCCTTGGTCATCTCCGTCGCCAAGGTGAGGAGCTTCGGCAACGTCGCCGCCTTGTCGAAGAGCGCCGCGGCCTGCCTCACCTGCTCGTCGTCTTCCAGAGCGACGCGGTAGGCCTCTTCGTCTCCCACGTAGCGTCGCGCCAACTCGCGTCGCATCCCGGTATCCACGAAGTGCTGCGCGGCCGCCAGCGAATCCGGGCTGTACGTGAACTTCTCCGCCTTTAGGAGTACCCCGAACTCGTCCCGCATCGCGGGGGTGATCGCGTAGTTGGCCGGCGCTTCCTTGTGCTTCACCGCGTACCGGACCGCGTACTTGAAGAAGAGCTGCTTCGATTCGAGATCCTCGATCAAGTGCGGGTACTTGACGTCGTCCAGCTCGAGGTCGGGGAAAATCCCGCCGCCGCCGTAGACGGTCCTGCCCATCTCGGTCTTGTACTCGGGGAGCGCCTTCTTCGGCTTCAGCGAGTCGGGGAGCGCCGCCGTGCTCGGAGAGTCGGCGTCGTCCTCCTCGGCCAGGGCGCCGTCCTTGAGCTGCTCTTCCTTTTGAATGCAGCGGCCGCTCGGCGTGTAGTACTTGGCGGTCGTGAGCTTGAGCTTGGGACCACGCACGCTACGCGTGAGCGGGATGACGGTCTGGACGAGCCCCTTGCCGAAGGTGGTGCGGCCGACCACGACACCGAGGTCGAGATCCTGAATGGCTCCCGACACGATCTCCGAGGCGCTCGCCGTCCACTGATTGACGAGGATCACGAGCGGGTAGGAGGTGTGCGGGTTGTCCGCCGAGGAGAAGAAGTCGCGGTTCTGCGTGGCGTCGCGGCCGCGGGTATAAACGATCTTCTTGCCGCGCGGCGTGAACTCCTCGGAGACCTCGACGGCCTGCGAGAGGAGCCCGCCCGGGTTGTACCGGAGATCCAAAATCAGACCGCGCGGGTTCTGCTTCTCGATCTTGGCGATCGCAGCGTCAATCTCCTCGCGGCTCCGCTCGGAGAAGTTCGAGAGGCGGATATAGCCGACGCCGCTCGAGAGGAGGCCGGCGTACGGCACGCTCTTGATCTGGATGATGTCGCGGGTGATGGTGAAGTCCATCGGCTTGTCGCGCCCTTCGCGGAAGATCGATAGCTCGACCTTGGTGCCCCGCTCGCCGCGCATCTTCTTCATCGCGTCATCCAGCGAGAGCCCCTCGCTCGACACGCCATCGATCTTGATGATCCTGTCGCCGCCCTGGATCCCCGCGCGCCACGCCGGGGTCCCTTCGATCGGCGAGATCACGGTGACCCAGCCGTCTCGAATTCCAATCGAGATTCCGATCCCGCCGAAGGAGCCGTGCGTCGTCGTCTCCAGACGCTCGGCCTCTTCCTTGTCCAGGTACTGCGAATAGGGATCGAGCGTGCGGAGCATCCCGCGGATCGCCGAATCCATCAGCTTGTCCGTCGTGACGGCTTCGACGTAGTGGTCCCGGACCTTGGTCAGGACCTGAATGAACCGCTCGATGTTCGCGTAGGTGTTGTCGGTCGATTCCTGTACCCGCCCCACGGCCCAAGTTCCGGCCACCAACGCTGTGACGAGTATGACGACCGCGAAGAGTTGCCTTCGGTTCATTTGCGGTTTACCTCGATGGGTTGTGAGTCCGGCCGCTCAACAGCGAGTCGACGTCCTTCTGGATTTGATGCGCGACTACCTCCTCCGGATCCGTACCCCTAAGAACGACAAATCGTTCCGATTCTGAACGTGCGATTTCCAAGTATCGCTTCCGAACGGCCTCAAAGAACGGGGCGCCCTCCGACTCGAAACGGTCCGGTGCCGACTGGGCTCTCCGACGCTTCGCCCGAGCGAGCCCTACATCGACAGGGACATCGATCAGGTAAGTCCTTGTGGGGCTGATAGCTCCAGTCGCCCAGCGGTTCAGCGATCGCAGGAGCTCGTCCGATATCGTGCCGTTTCCACCCTGGTAGGCGAGCGTGGCGTCGGTAAATCGATCGCAGATCACGACCTCGCCCTTGTCCAGCGCGGGGCCGATAATCCTACGCACGTGCTGTGCCCGCGCCGCGAGAAAGAGCAGAACCTCGGCCTCCGGCGTGAGCGGCTCCTTGCCGGGGGTCAGGATCATCTCACGGATCCGCTCCCCGAGCGGCGAGCCGCCCGGCTCCCGGGTCAGGATCGAAGGAATTCCGCGCGAATCGAGGAATGCCTTGAGACGCTGGGCCTGGGTGGACTTCCCCGAACCCTCGATCCCCTCCAGGGTCAGGAGGAGACGCTGCACGCTCGGCCGTGGCCCCGGATCAGGCGCTGCGGCGCGCGGCGCGTTTCAGCCCGCTGCGTGGACCCGCGATTCGCTTGGTCTTCTCCGCTTTCGCGGCGCGCGGGCGCTTCGAGCCGTATTTTTCAATGAACTCCTCGACCATCTGTCGCGCGACGTCGTCCGGATACTGAACGGGCGGCGACTTCTTGAAGTAGGCCGATGGCCCGATCAGGGCGCCGGAAAGCCCGTTGTCGAGCGCCAGCTTGGCGCAGCGCACGGCGTCGATGATGACGCCCGCCGAGTTCGGCGAATCCCAGACTTCGAGCTTCATCTCCACGTTGAGCGGCACGTCCCCGAAGGTCCGCCCCTCCAGCCGGATGTAGGCCCACTTGCGGTCGTCGAGCCACTCGACGTAGTCGCTCGGGCCAATGTGCACGTTCTTCTCGCCGATGTCGTAGTCGAGCATCGAGGTGACCGCGTTCGTCTTCGAGATCTTCTTCGACTCCAGGCGCGAGCGCTCGAGCATGTTGAGGAAGTCGGTGTTTCCGCCGACGTTGAGCTGGCTGGTCCGCTCGAGGCGCACGCCCCGCTCGCGGAAGAGGCGAGTCATCACGCGGTGGACGATCGTCGCCCCGACCTGCGACTTGATGTCGTCGCCGATCACCGGCAGCTTCTTCTGCTCGAAGCGGCGCTGCCAATACTTCTCGCGGGCGATGAAGACCGGGATCGCGTTCACGAACGCGCAGCCCGCTTCCAAGATCTGCTCCACGTACCACTTCGTCGCCTCTTCGCTCCCCACGGGAAGGTAGTTGATCACGACGTCGGTCTTCGTCTCCTTCAAGAGCCGCACGATGTCGGCCGTCGACCCGGGGGCCTTGTGGATGATCTTCGACAGGTACTGGCCCATCCCGTCGTGGGTCATCCCGCGCGCCACCGGAACGCCCAGGCGCGGAACGTCGGAGAACTTGTAGGTGTTGTTGGGCCACGTATAGATCGCCTCGGCCAGGTCGCGGCCGACCTTGTTCTTGTCGATGTCGATCGCCGCGCTGAATTCGATGTCGCGGATGTGGTAGCCCCCGAGGTTGACGTGCATCAGCCCCGGGACGAAGTCGGTCTCCTTCGCATTCCTGTAGTAGTGCACCCCCTGGACGAACGAGGAGGCGCAGTTGCCGACCCCGATGATGCCGACGCGAATCTTGCCCATCTGAGTTCGATCCTCCGTTGACGGGTTAAGCCGGGAAGGAAGCGAAGGGCGGGACCCCGAACATCGTCCCACGCACCCTTATGTCAGGCAGACTTCGAGTGAGTCAAGCGATGGACATGATACACGCGCTGAATGACGGTGACGAGCGTTAATAGGAAGAGAATCCCGAGGATTCCCGGCATGAATCGGTGCCCCAAAAGCGCTCCGGCCGCTAGGGTTAGCATCCGCTCCGGGCGCTCCATCAGGCCCACCTTGCACTCCAGTCCGAGCCCTTCGGCCCTGGCCCGCGTGTAGGAGACGAGGAAGGAGAGAATCAGGGTCGCGAGGGCCATGACCGCGAGCGTGTTGCCGTCGGCATCGCCCCACTGTCCCTCCGCGCGGAACTCGCTCTGGATCCAGAGGACGCCTCCCCGCGTGCGTGTGTAGTAGTAGTTCGCGAGGCCCGCGTAAAGCGCCCCCTCGCCCAGGCGGTCGAGGGTCGAGTCCAGGAACGCGCCGAACGGGGTGACCTTACCGGTCTCGCGCGCCACGTCCCCGTCGAGGATGTCGCAGAGCCCGGCCAGCCCGATCACGAAAGCGGCGCTCAGGAAATCGCCGCGCCCGAGAAGGAGGGCCGCCAGGAGCGAGAGGATGAGCCCGAGATAGGTCAGGTGGTCGGGTTGGACGCCCCGCCTCGCCAAGGTCTTCGCGAGCGGAACAAAGAGTGTACGGGCGCGGTCCTTCCAGCCGTCCATCATTCGTCCTCCTCCTCGTCCCCGTCTTCCGGTTCTTCCTCGACTCCGTCGGAGCTGTCGGGCCCGGGGTCCCCGCCCCGGCCGCGGCCTGCCACCACCAGCACGAACTCGCCGCGGGGCGGCTTCGACTCAATCCACCCGAGCAGGGACGCGAGCGTGCCGCGCCTCGTCTCCTCGAACTTCTTCGTCAACTCCCGCGAGATCGAAGCGGGCCGATCCCCGAGAACCTCCAGGAGATCCCGGATCGCCCCCGAGAGCCGGTGCGGGGACTCGAAGAAGATGATGGTCCGGGGCTCGCCGCGCAACTCCTCGATGCGCGCGCGCCGCCGGCCGCTCCGCCGCGGGAGGAACCCTTCGAACGCGAATCGGTCGGTCGGAAGACCCGAGACCTCCAGCGCGCAGAGCGCGCTCGAGGGACCCGGGATCGGCACGACGGGTGCCTCCGCCAAGACCGCAGCGCGGACCAGCGTGAAGGCCGGATCCGAGATCCCGGGGGAGCCGGCGTCGGAGACGATCGCGACCGAGGCACCTTCCCTAAGGCGCGTGACCAACTCCGGCGTGCGCGACTCCTTGTTGTGATCGTGGTAAGAGACCAGAGGCCGGTGAATGTCGAAGCGTGACAGAAGCGCGCGCGTGTGGCGCGTATCTTCGGCCGCGATGAGATCGACGGCGCCGAGGATCTTTCGCGCCCGCGGGGAGAGGTCTTCCACGTTCCCGATCGGCGTACCAACTAGGTAGAGCGTGCCCGGGACCGGCTCGTCGCTCAAGGCTGGGCCTTTAGCACGGACGCGGCGGCACGGCGGATCGCGGCAATGGCGCGCTCGATCCCGGCGTCGTCGACGTCCATGTGCGTGACGGCGCGGAAGCGGCCCGGGCCTCCGAAAGGGGTCAGCCGCACGCCTTCGGACTCCACCGCCGCCACGAACGCGTGGATGCGGTCATGGGGCTCCTCGATCTGCGCGATCACGATGTTGGTCTCGATCTCCCGAGGATCGAGGCAAAGCCCAGGGGTGGCGGCGATCGCCTCTGCGAGGCTGCGGGCGCGGCGGTGATCTTCGGGGAGCCGATCGCGATGGTATTTCAGCCCATGGAGCGCGGCGGCGGCGACGACGCCGACTTGCCGCATCCCTCCGCCGAACATCTTCCGCGCGAGGCGCGCTTCCTGGACGGCCGCTTTGGTGCCGGCGATCGCGGACCCGATCGGCGCGCCCAGCCCCTTCGAGTAGCAAACCATCACCGTGTCCGCGACCGCGGCATAGGTCGAAAGCGAGATCCCGGTCGCGGCGCTCGCGTTCCAAAGCCTGGCTCCGTCGAGATGGACCGGGAGGCCCCGCCCATGGGCCGCCTTCCCGATCGCCTCGAGCTGCGGGAGCGGGTAGATCGAGCCGTTGCCCCAGTTGACCGTGTTTTCCACCTCCACCATCGCGATCGTGCCGGGGCCCGCCGCAGATGCCGCGAGCGTCGCTGAAACTTCCTCCGGCTGCATCCGCCCCCGATCCCCGTCGATCCGATGATACTTCCGGCCCAGGAGCTCGGTGATCGCCGCGGCCTCGGTCAGAACGAGGTGGCTGTCCCTGTGGAGCAGGATCGCGTCGCCCCGTTTCGTCTGAATCGAGACCGAGACCTCGTTCCCCATGCACCCGCTCGGGACGAAGAGCGACGCCTCCTTTCCGAGCACGGCGGCGGTCTACTCCTCGAGGAGGCGGACCGTCGGATCGTCGTGGAAGACATCGTCCCCCACCTCCGCTTCCGCCATCGCATGGCGCATCGCGGGAGTCGGCCGGGTGACCGTGTCGCTGCGAAGATCGACGTAACTCGTTGTCAGAAAGGCCTCGTTCGATTGAATCCCTGGCGCCAGGGTGCTAATCTCAACAAGGAGCGGATTTCGAAACTTTCCCCGGGCGAAGCAGTATAGGGGAGAGGCGAGCCGCCCCCAAATCGATACGCCCCAAGGAGGAACGTAAATGCCCTTCATGTTCTGGGATCCGACGATGGTGCTTCTGATCCCGGCTATGATTTTTGCCTTCTACGCACAGACGAAGGTTCAATCGACCTACGCCAAGTTCAGCAAGATCCCGGCTTCCAGCCGCCGAAGCGGCCGGGAGGTCGCGGAGGCCATCCTCCGTCAAAACGGGATCACCGACGTCCAGATCGAGCAGGGTCAGGGGCTCCTTTCCGACCATTACGATCCGATCCACAAGACGGTCTCGCTCTCTCCCCACAACTACTCCGAGCCGTCGCTCGCTGCGATCAGCGTCGCGGCGCACGAGATCGGCCACGTCATCCAGCATGCGCAAGGCTTCGCGCCGCTCAAGTTTCGGACGGCCATCTTCCCGGTCGCCAACATCGGAACGATGCTGGCCTGGCCGATCCTGCTCATCGGTCTGTTTTTCATCCCGGGAGTCCGGATCGGCGGCGTGAGCCTGATCGATGTGGGGATCGCGCTCTTCTCGATCGGTGTCCTGTTCCAGCTCGTGACGCTCCCGGTGGAGTTCGACGCCAGCCGAAGGGCCATGGTGCAGCTGAACCAGCTCGGAATCCTCGCTCAGGAGGAGCAGGTCGGGGCGAAGAAGGTGCTCGACGCGGCGGCGCTGACTTACGTCGCCGCGGCCGCCGCCGCGGTGCTGCAGCTGGTCCGGCTCCTGATCTTGAGGGATCGCCGGAACTAGCGCTCCGCTCACCGAGGGCTGATCCGAATAGCACGATGGGACGTCCGCAGGGACGTCCCATTTCATATTGGGCGTTGGATCTTTGCGCGCCAGTCGGAGAGCGCCGGGGGCCGTGTGCGGAGGGGGCACCGGCCGGGCGATTCCTAGATCTGGGCGACGATGTCTTTCAGTTCCTTGGAGACCTTGAAGACTGGCACCCGGCGCGGCGGAACGGGAACCGACTCGCCGGTGCGCGGATTTCGAGCCAAGCGAGACTTCCGGTCCTTTACCTTGAAGGTCCCAAAGCCGCGGATTTCGATATGCTTGCCCGACGCGAGGGCCCTGGAAACCGCGTCGAGGAATTGATCGACGGTGTCCGCGACATCCTTCTTCGTCAAGCCGGTCCGCTCGGCAATTTCATCGACGATATCTGCCTTGGTCATCAGCCCCTCCTGGCGTGCTCCAACTGCGTTCGCGCCGCGGACGCCATAAGCTTGCGCTGTCATTGAACATAAGCACAAAGCGGCGCGCGAGTGCGGACTATAGACCCCGCATCGAAGCTGTCAAGGCTTTTTCCTGCTAAGGGTTCCGGCCTTCGCCCGTGCCTGCAATGCGGGACGCTGCAGCTCGCTCTCGGGAAGACCCGCTTCGCAGAATGCGACGGGATTGCGTGGATGCGATGGCGTAAGATGTTTGACGTAAATTAGTTGCAATCGACCATCGATTCCCTGACTGGAGATTCCGTGGCACGGCCATTGCCTGAATAGAAATCAGATCACGAACCCGGGAGCCCCC
>VBOZ01000028.1:0-61367 GCA_005893305.1 Candidatus Eisenbacteria bacterium
CGGAGGTCTTTCGGCGAGCGCTGAGATTGGGGAGATACAGGGTGGAGCGGAGGAGCCCTTCAATCGCGGTCGCCGGTTTCAGCGCAGCGGCTGTAGCGGTGGCGGTGCTCATCGACTTACGAAACTATCACTTCGAACATTCACGGCTTCCTTGCCCCCTCAGTCACTTTACAAGATGCACTTAACCGAAGGCAAGTTTCTTGTTCCGCACGCGGTACCGGGCAGAAGACGCATTGCGACTTGATATTTGACCTCATGGGCGTAGGTCAAAATATTGCAGTAAAATTACTTATGCGCTATAAAAGCTTGCGATTAGCGACAGGCGCTCGGCACGCCCCTTGCGGCAGAATTCGCCGGTCAACCCTAGGGAGGAGGCATCCACCACATGAGCTCACTTAATGATCGTCGACAGAAGCAGCTAGCCGTCGTCGGAGCGATCGGTCGGGAGCATTTCCAGACCGGCGTCCGCATGCTCTACGCCAACCGCTTTGGCGATGCGCTACACCACTTCCAGGAGGCGGTCATCCTAGAGCCCCACGCGCTCGGCTACTTGAGCTATCTGGGGCTGGCCCTGGCCTATACCGATCGGAAGTACTCGGACGCGGCGCAGCTATGCCGTCGCGCGATCGAGTCGGAATATCACCGGCCGGAGCACTATTTCAATCTCGGTGAGGTCCACACCCTGGCTGGGCGCCGGGCCGACGCGGTAAAGAGCTACAACCAAGCGCTTTCATGGAATCCGGCGTACGAGCCTGCTCAGGACGCGCTCCGGAAGCTCGGGATCAGGAAGCCTCCGGTGGTCCCGATTCTCCCCCGCAGCCACCCGGTCAACGTGCTGCTGGGAAAGGCACTGCGCCGCGGCGCCAAGGTGAAGCGCCCGCTTCCGGCGTAGCCCGGAGTGCTGGCACCCAAGCCCTAGTAGTTCGTCTTCCAGTCGATCAGGCCTCGTGCCCGGGCTACCCGCTCGCAGTGGAGAAACCATAGAATCGCGGCTCCCGCGAGCGCGACGGTGGAGCCAAGCAGGATCAGCCATAGCCCGCCGTCGCTCACACCCCGGAGCGGACCGGCGAACGGCCTCCCCGTGAGGATGCGCCGGATCAGCTCGAGCCAATAGGTGAACGGAAGGGCGAGCGAGATCGGCTGGACCCAACGGGGCAGCACGTCGATCGAAAACACCGCGCCGCTCAGTAGATAGAAGAGCCCGCTCAAGCCCTCGTTCATGTTGATGCTGTGCCGCGCCACGATGAGCGACGCGCCCGCCAGGATGATCCCCAGCCACGCCACCGAGACCAGACCGACCAATGTCGCGCCCGCCAGCTCGATCCAATTCGTACCGGGCGTCCCGATCGGCAGCCGGAGGACCAGGCCGCCGAACGCCAGCGCGACCGCGACCCCGAGGGTGGCGGTGGCCATCTTCGTGAAACCCCGGCCCAGGAGATACGGAAGCAGGTGGAGCGGCGCGACATAGATGTACTTCAGGGTCTCGTAGTCCTCGCGGTCTCGGAACACCGCCCACGAGATCCCGATCAGCACCTCGGTGACGTAGAGGAAGAACGTGTTCCCTATGAAAAGAAAGAGGAACGCCTCGGCCGTCGCGTGCCCCTGCGAGACCACCCGAACCATGAAGAAGAGGATGAGCGTCGTCGAGAGAGGCTTGGCGATCGCGTAGACGACGAAGAGAAACGGATCCGCCCAGTTCGCCTCGACCTGCCAGCCGAGCCACGCGGCCGCCCTCATGACCTCCCAGGTCCGCCTCACCCGCCCCTCAGCGTGAGGCGTCCCTCGCGCTTACTCAGGTTCTCCATCGTCGCCAGCGCGCGCTGCGCGAGGAAGACGAAGATCCCAAGGAGCGCCACCTGGATCGGCGGGATCCAGACGAGGGGCAGGAGACCGTGCGCGGCCTCGCCGTAGAGAATCTGGCGGATTCCGTCGAGACCGAGCGTGATCGGAAGGAGCGCCGCGAAGCCGGCGGCGACCGAGCCTAAGGCGCGGACCGGAAAGTAGAATCCGGATACGAGGTGGATCGGCTCCTGGAAGAGCGTGGCGGTGTACCACGCTTCCCTACCCCAGAGCAGGAAGAGGCTGCTCAGGATCATTCCCAGGCTATAGACCGCGCCCAATGTGAGAAGAAAAAGACCGAACGCGGGAAGAGCGCGGTCGAGCGGGAGCGGGACGTGGAAGAGCAGCACCCCGCCCGCGAGGATCACTACGGCGCGGCTGGTCGTCATCGCGATGCCGCCGAGCGCCATGCCCAGGAGGATCGACATCCGCGATACGGGCGTGATGAGGTAGAGCTGGAGCTGGCCTTGCTCTTTTTCCCAGAAGAACTGGCTGGCCATGCTCCAGAGGACGTTGTTCCAGTACGCAATCATGGCGCCGCCCAACACCACGAACGCCTCGTAGATCGGCGGCGCCTTGAGCCCGCGGTAGACGAGGACGAAGGCGGACATCGCCAGGAACGGGAAGATCGTCTCGCCCACGACCCACGACTTCTCGCGCCAGGAGGCGACCACCCGCACGCGGGCGCGTGCCCAGACGGCACCGAGGTTGATCCGGATCGTCTCCCCGAGCGTCATCGCGCTTCCCTACGCGGGCTCGGAATCCGAAGCCGCCTCGTCCGTGAGCCCGCGGCCGACCATGTGGACGAACACGGTCTCGAGCGTCGGCTCGGACTTCGCGAGATGGAGCACGGGCGCGCCCATCGCCTTGAGCTTTCCCAGCACCTCGCCGATGACCTGGTCCTCCTCGACGACGATCTTGAGCTCGACGGCGCCGGTAGCGGGGTGGGCGTGGTGGGAGATCGATCTGATTCCAAGAACGTCGCGGAGGCCGTCGAGCTTCGCGCCGCCGCTTCCCACCTGAAGCTCGAAGACCGGCTCCATTGGAACGGACCGCTTCAGCGCGTGGGGCGTGTCGAGGGCCAGGATCCTTCCCTTGTCGATGATCGCGACCCGGCCGCAAAGCTCGTCCGCCTCGACCATGTAGTGCGTCGTGAGGAGGACCGAGCGCTCGGGCCGCTCCCTAACCCAGCGGGCGATGAAGGCGCGCACGTCCCGGGACGCCTCGACGTCCAGCCCCAGGGTCGGCTCATCGAGGAAGATGATCTCGGGATCGCTCATGAAGCCGCGCGCGAAATTCAGCTTCTGCTTCATCCCCGTGGAAAGGCTCGAGAGGCGCGTGTCGGCCTTCTCGGCGAGGCCGGTCATCGCGAGGAGCGCGTCGGCCCGACGCCGCGCCTCGGGCCCGGGGACGCCGTAGAGGCGCGCGAAGAGGTCGAGCGTCTCCCGCACGGTGAGGATTCCGTAGCCCGACGAATCCCCTCCGGAGACCATGTTGATCCGACGCCGAACGTTCAGGGGATCGCGGACGACGTCGAAGCCGGCGACGGTCGCCCCGCCGCTCGTGGGGAGAAGGAGCGTCGTCAGGATCTTGATGAGCGTCGTCTTCCCGGCGCCGTTCGGCCCCAGGAGCCCGAAGCACTCGCCGCGCTCGACGCGGAGGTCGATCCCTTGGAGCGCGACCACCTCCCGCTCCTTGCGGCGGGCGCGGAAGGAGCGTGTGAGCGCGCTGGTCTCGACGGCGGCGGGAGACCGGCCGCCGGTCACTTACCTAGCAGCCGCTTCAGCGCGTCGCGGCCTTTCTGGAGCGGATCCTCGACCTTGGTGGAGTCGGTTCGCGAGCTGTCCCGGCGGGTGGTGTCCCGCCGCGCGCTCTCGGCGAGGCCCCTCGCGATCTCCTGCTGAAGCCTCGACCCGGCGATCTCGATCGTCTTGGCCGGCTTGATGGAGATCTTGGGATTGACCGCGTTGCCGGTCACCTTGACGGTCAGCGGCAGCCTGCCGTCCTTGTCGCGGGCGAAGCGGGCCAGCTCCGCGAAGCCGGTCCCTCCCTTGATTCGCTCGGGCGCGAGGCGGAGCAGGAGGTCCAGATCGAGGGACTTGTCGAGGCCCATCGAGCCGGTCATCTCGAAGAGATCCTTGCCGAGATCTCCCTTTATCTTGTCGAGGAGAAGCCTCCCCCGATCGATGCGGAGCGACGACGTCAGGGTCCGGAACGCGAGCTCGGCGCCGGATTGGCCGCCTCCCGAGACGAGGCCGAGCGCCTTCCGGATCCCGGCGACGAGCGGCGTCTCGAGGATCTTTCCATCCTCGACGGTTCCCTGAAGCGCGCCGCGGAGCGAGTCGCTGATAGCCGGGCCCGGAAGCCCGCGCCCGACCAAATTGACCGTGCCGCTCGCGAGGCCGGTGAATCCGACCTTGAACGGCAGGAGCCCCGCGATGAGATCCTGCGCCGGAGCCTTTTGGACGTCGAGATTGAGCGCGTAGGCTGGGTTCGTGGCGAGCTCGGTCAGCTGGAGCGAGCCGGCGAGCGAGCCGGTCCCCATCTTGCCGCGGATCGGCGCCGCGGCCAGCTTCCCGTCCGCGAATTTCACCGGCACCGACACGTCGCGCACGGTCATCGTTCCGGACCGGACCTCGCCGATCGTGACGGTCCCGTCGAATGCCTGGAATGGAATCGGCGGCGGCGCGCTCGCCGCGGGAGCACTCTTGGCCGCGGGCGAGCCCTTGCGCGCGGGCGGCGGCGCCCACTCCTCGGCGACGAAGCGGTCCAGGTTGGCGTGGAGCGTCGCGGTGCCCAAAGGCTTCCCTTGGCGGATCGTTCCGGTGGCGGTCGCGGTCGTGGAGCCCACCGTCGCGTTGAATGCGCGGATCGTCGCTGCGCGCTCGTCCCCGTCGATATCGAATCCGAGTCGGCTCACGGGGCGGGCGAGCCCCGGTACCGTTCCGCCCAGGTTCTTCCCCTTCACGTTCCAGCGAATCTGGGGCGGCGCGGGAGGCCGAAGCGAGAACGAGGCCCGGCATTCGAGGTCACCCGAGGTCCATGTGGGCGTGTTCGGCACCAGCCCGTTGAGCCGCACCGCGGGGCCGCTCACGAAGAGGGTCCCGTTCGTCGGCCCGCCCGGCGCGGTCGAGCCAGTCGCGTCGATCTCCAGCTTGAGTCCGGCCCCGGCCGCGTTGGCGTGGGCGGCGAACGTCTTGTCGGCCTGGACACCCCACGACGCTACCGCTTGCTGGAGCGTGAACGCGTTCGGTCCCGACACGATCTTGAGAGGCTGGAGCGTCATCCGCCCGGTCTGGACCGGAGCCGACGTGGGGCCGTTCACCCGGACTTCCCACGACGCGTTCGTGCTCCACGTGGCCGGCGTGAGGGCGGCGAGCGGCCGGAACGCTTCGTCGCTCGATTGAATCCGCTGTGACTTGCCAGCCAGGACCAGCGCGAGCTCGGGCTCCTTCCCGGCTGCCGCGGGGAGACGGATCTCTCCGCTCAGGTAGCTCCGAAGCGGGCCGAGCGTCACGATGCCGCGCGTGACCTTGAGATTTGCGCCTCCGTCGCGCGCTTCGGCCGCCGCGTCGATTCCAAGCGGAGCCGGAAGAGCCACCCGTGGCTCGCGCGCGGAGGGCTTCCAGTAAAGGCTATCGCACCTGGCCGCGATCCGCACCGAGCTGGGCCGGTTGACGCTTCCGTCGAATTCGGCCCCCCCGGAGACGCGCCTGAGATCGATCCCGCCCCCGAGAGAATCGCGTGTTCGGATGTCGATGCCGTCAAAGGAGAGCTTCGGGAGGATCAACGCGATCCCTGCCGCGCCCGTGGGCGATCCCATTCCAGGTGAAGGGGGCGGCGGCTCGCCGCGGTCGGTCAGCGCGATTCCGGCGCCGCTCACGCGCGCCGCGGATACCTCCACGCGCCGCGCGAGGAGCGGGAGGAGGCGGAAGCTCACGAAGATCTCGTTGACCTCTGCCTCAAGCCGCGCGTCGCCATGTCCTTCGGCCGGCTGGCGAACGTAGAGACCCTCGACGCGGACACCGAGCGAGAGCCAGGAAAAACCGGGACTGAGGCGCGTCCAGCGGACGGTGGCGCCTTCGATTCGACCTGCCTGCCGCTTTGCCTCCTGGTCAATCCAGTCCTTCGGCATGAGGATCCACGCGGCGAGAGCCGCGACCGCGACGAGACCTAGAATGGATGCCGCGACGATGAGCCCGATCCGGAGCACGCGGGACACTTAGCGCGCCCCTCCGCCGCCGCCGTGGAACTCGCGGACGGCCCGGGCCACGCGTTCGATCTGCTCGGGGGAGATGCCGGGGAAAATCGGGAGGGAGAGGACCTCCCGCGCGAGCCGCTCTGAGACCGGAAAGTCGCCGGCCTTGTGGCCCAAGTAGTCGAATGCGGGTTGCGTATGGAGCGGGATCGGGTAATAGACCCGGGTCGCGACCCCGCGCTCGCGGAGGAACTGCTGGAGGCGGTCCCGCTCGGGCGCGCGGATCGTGAACTGGTGATACGTGTGGTGCGCGCCTTCCGGCTCCTCCGGGAGCGTGACCGGCGTGCCGGCGAGCGCGGCGCGGTAGAGATCCGCGGACGCGCGGCGCATCGCGATCCACTCGGAGAGGTGCCGCAGCTTGGTGCGTAGGAACGCCGCCTGGAGCGCATCGAGTCGGGCGTTCGTTCCGAGCACCGTATGCCGGTAGTCCCCGGCATCGCCCTGGGCACGGAGGAGGCGAATTCGTCCCGCCAGCTCCAGGTCGTCGGTCACGTAGGCGCCGCCGTCTCCCAGGGCGCCGAGGTTCTTTGTCGGGAAGAAGCTCAGCGCGGCCCCCGCGGTCGACTTCCCCACCGGCCTCCCACGATCCGAGGCGCCGATTGCCTGCGCGGCGTCCTCCACGAGCGGAATGCCGTGGCGGTCCGCGATCGCCGCGAGCGGCTTCGTGTCGCAAGCGAGGCCGTAGAGGTGGACCGGAAGGATCGCGCGCGTCTTCGTCCCCACGCGCGATTCGACGGAAGAAGGATCGAGCCCGAATCGGACCGGCTCGACGTCGGCGAAAATCGGACGGGCGCCCACCTGCGCGACAGCGCTGGCCGTCGCGAAATAGGTGAACGCGGGGACGATCACCTCATCGCCCGCTCCGATCCGGAGCGCTTGGAGCACGATCGAGATCGCCGCGGTGCCCGAGGAGAGCCCCACGGCCTGCGTCACGCCGCACGCCTGGGCAAGCTCCCGCTCGAAGGCGTCGTGCTCGGCGCCCAGGATGAACTGTCCGGAGGCAAGCACCCGCTCGAAGTCGCGCCGCAAATCGTCCGCGATCTGCCTGTGGACGAGACCAAGATCGAGCAGAGGAACCGGCGCCTCGGTCGTCGCCTGCCTCATGGGATCGCCACGCGCGCGCGCGCCATCACGACGGGATCCCGTCCCGTCAGATCCACCTTCTTTGCCACGAGCGCGGCGCGGTAGGCCGGGAGGAGGAAATGGTAGGTGAGGACCGCCTCCGCCTTCTTCGCGCCCGGCGGGATCTCGGACCACTCGACCTTTGCCTCGTCGGCGGGAATCTCGTTCGAGCGGGCGACCTTCTTCGCGAGCCATTTCGGAACGGGCGACTTCCCGTTCGCGTCGGCGAACTCGGTGTCGTAGGTCTGCACGGGAACCCGCGCCAGCTCCATCCCGGCGCCGTCCTGATATACGACTTCGAGCGTGATCGCCCGCATCGACGCGCCGCCTCCAGGAAGCGAGTGACCCCCTCGGGTATTCCGAACCGTGAGCTTGAGCTTTCCGCTCTCGACGGCGGCGGCGACCGACGCGACGGAGTCGAGAGCGCCGGCCGTATGCGCCCCGGCGAACGTGTGGGCCCAGATCTTGTCGCGCGTCTTCTTCGCGATCAGGGACGCCTTCCCCGGCGCCGGCGGCATGTGGCAATCCTGGCACTGCTTCCCCGCCGCGGCGGCCTTCGACGCCTTCCACTGCGCGTGGGTTCCCTCGAACACCAGCCCTTCGCCGTCGCCCGCGTACCAGTGGCACGAGGCGCAGAACTCGCCCTGCGCCATGATGTTGCTCTGGACCGATCCGTGCGCGGTTCCCGATTCGGCATCCTCGAACGGACCCCGCATGAGAATCGGATCGGCGGCGTCCCACGTGTAGGAGGCCGGCTTGGGCGATACCTCGACCGCGCTGACGCTGTGGCAGAAATTGCAGGTGATCCCCTCCTGGTTCACGGGATCCGTCACCTTCACGTCCCCGGTCACCGCCGCGAGCGGCGCGTGGCACGAGATGCACCCCGCCTGGGCGCCCTCGCCGAGCTCCGCCTTGGCGTCGGCGAGAAAGGCCTGGAAGACCGGGTTGGTCCAAGACCCCGCCATCGAGGACTTCTCCCACTGCTTCTTGATCTCGCCGTGGCAGGAGGAGCAGACCCTCGAGCTGCGCGGCTCGGCCGCCTGGGCGGCACCGCGCGGGAAAAGCGACGCCGCGACGGTCACCCCAAGAAGAGCCCCGGCGATCCCGCGGACGGAGCGCGGCCTCATCGGCGGGAGCCTTTCGCGGCGGCGGCGCCGCGCGCTTCCACGTAGGCCGCGCGCATGCTCTCGAGCAGTGCCTCCCGTTTGGGATAGAGCCGGCGGAGCGGACGCGCGGCCCGCTTCGCGAGCGCGTACGCGGTCAGGATCGGGAGGGCGATCGTGCTGTCGACGTAGGCGACCACGGCGTCCGGGAGCCGCTCCGGATCGATCTTCCCCCAGCTCACGGCCTCACCCGGGGTGGCGCCGGAGAGGCCGCCCGTGTCGACACGCGCGTCGGTGACTTGAAGGAAATAGTCGTGCCCCTCTTCCTCGATGCCGAGAACCTCCTGAATCTGTGGCTCCGTCTGGAGCGCGAAGTTCTTCGGCGACCCCCCGCCCAGGATGAGAATCGCGCTCTTGCCCCCACTCTTCTTCGCCCCGTAGACGATCGCGGCGGTCTCGTTCACGTCGCGGAAGATGTCCCAATGGATCGCGGTCCCGTCCAGCCACAGCTCCGCCGCGTTCATGCCGATCGAGCTGTCGCCCGGCGAGGACGTGTAGACGGGGACGTCGAGCGCGTGCGCCTGCGCCAGGAGCGACGTTCCGCTCTGGCCCAGCTTCCGCTCGCGCTCGAGGACATACCGGCCCACGCGGTGATGGAATTCCGCGGTGCTCATCGGCTGCCGGAACTCGGGCGCGCGCATCACCTCGCGGAAGAACGCGTCGGTCGAGAGGAGGACGTCGTAGTCGAAGAAGATGTCGAAGATGCGGACGATTCCCTGCTCGCGGAGCACCACGTCGTCCACGTTCGACCGGCCCTGGTGCATCGTGAGCCCGATTCCGAAGTGGGTGTCATGGTAGAGATTCGCCCCGGTCGAGATGATCCAGTCGACAAAGCCGTTCTGGAGGAGGGGGATCAGGCACGAGCGCCCCAGGCCGGCGGGCGTGAGCGCGCCGCTCAGAGTGAGACCTACCGTCACGTCGGGCTCCAGCATCTTCTCGACGAAGAGCCGGCACGCCTCCCGGAGCCGCGCCGCGTTGTAGGCCAGGAACGCGCTGTCGACCAGCCGATCGACGGTGATGCCCGCGACGATCGGATCGGGCGCGATCTTCGGACCCTTCACTACCTTGGGTTTCTCGGATGCCATCAAGCCCTCCCGTAGATGGGAATGAGGGCGCCGCTCACGGATTGCGCGCCCCGGGAAGCGAGATACGAGAGGAGCCCGGCGATCTCGGACGGCTTCACCCAGGTGCTATGGTCGGCTTTCGGCATGCTCGCGCGGTTCGCCGCGGTATCGATGACGCTCGGGAGAACCGCGTTCGCCGTGACGCCGCTCTCCTTGAGCTCCTTGGAGAGCGTGACCGCCAGGGCGAGAAGGCCAGCCTTGGCAGCGGCATAGGGGCCGGAGCCGGGGTAGCACTCGATCGCTCCGCGGGAGGAGATGAAGAGGAGCCGCCCGGCGCCCGAGCGCTTGGCGTGGGGGATCACGTGCTTCGCGGCCAGCATCGCGGTGAGGAGATTCGTGTCGATCATCTGCCGGACCGTCTTCACGTCGACCTGCTCGAGGTCCACGCCTCCCGCATATCCACCGGCGAGATGAGCCAGGACGCGCAGGCCGCCCAGCGAGTTCACCGCGGCCTCGACGGCGCCGCGCGCCGCGGCCTCGTCGGTGAGATCGGCTCTGAATCCTTGCAGCTTGCCGGAGCGCGATGCGTCCGCTTCCGCGGCGGCCAGGTCCCGCCACTCCTTCTCGGAGAAGTAGGTCACCGCTACCGCCATCCCATCCGCGAGAAATCTCGAGACGACCGCGCGCCCGAGCGCTCCGGTGCCTCCCGTGACGAGCGCGGCTTCGACGGTCGGCATCTCCATCCCTCCCTGATTGTCGTCGCGGCCGGATCAGCCTCAGCGCGGCTGGAATTTCGGAGTATACCGTGTCGCGTCGGCGACGCGCCAGAGCCCCTCCCGGGCCGCCCAGCCGATCCGATTTGCTCCAAGGCGGACCTCGACCTGGCCCCCGCGCACCTCTCCTAAGCGTACGCGCTCCCCCGCCGCGAGCAGCACCGCGGGCCGCGACGGTTCGTCGGGTCCCCGCTCCACGGAAAGCGTGGGGGCGATCACGACCGCCACGGGGTGGGCCCGCTCCTCCCACGCGGCGTATTGAAGCCAGGTGGAGAGCACGATCCCCGCGATCATGGCGCCGTCCCCGATCCAGCGCGCGGAGCGCGGCAGCACCCGAACGGCGCGGGCGATTCCAAAGCAAGCGCCCACCGCGAGGAGTCCGGCCGCGATCCACCAGCCCTCGTCCGGGGCGATCGGGAACGGCCGGTCCGTGGCGTCGTCGGGGTGCTCGTCGTCTCCCGCGGCATGCGCCGCCGCGGCGAGAGCGCCCGCTAGATTCGCCCTGACATCGGGGGCCCGTGGCTCGAGACGTGCGGCCGCGAGGAAAAACGTGATGGAAGGTCCGTACGCGCTCCGCTCCAGAGCGACGGTCCCGGCGTTGTAGAGCGTCGTCGCGTCGGCGACGTCGTGCCCATGGGCCAGCGAATCCGCCGCGACATCGACGGCCGCGACGGCGGGGGCGGTCGCGCGCGGCGCGGCCGCGACCGATGGGCCGAAACGGAGCGGGACGGCGGCCACCGCCGTGAGAAGCGCCAGCGCCACCATTTCGCGCCGCATCACGTGAGCTCCCTGAGGTAGCGCTTCAGGACGCGCTCCGCCGCTTTGCGCTCCGGAATTCCCTTGGCCGCGCGCGTGCCGGAGGGTGCGAAGGCAAGGCGATCGAGCGAATCGAGCACCTCCTCGACTTCCTTCCGGTCATCGTCGCTGGCCCCGGCGGCGCGCGCCCGATTCAGCGCTTCCCGGGCCGGGAGCCCCTCCACGTCGAGGTCGTATCGGAGGCCCACGGCGTGTCGGACCATGGCGCCCATCCGGGTCGCGGCCGCGGCGCTGTCGGCCGGCGCGGCCCCGATCGCGTGAAGCCGGGCAAGGACCGATTCGAGGGCCACGGCCCGGCGCCGGCGCGGATCGCGCTCGGCCCGCCGGCGGAGCCTCGCGCCGATGAGCGCGGCACCGTATCCGAGGAGGGACGCCATCGCGAGGGCCCGGCTGCCTGGCGGGGCTTCCAGCGTCAGGCGTCCGCGGCGGCCCGGCTTCGCGCGGAGCGCGGCGACCGGTCCGATGGGACGCAATGCCCGCCCTGAATCGGCCCCCGCTCCGGGAGGCTCCACCAGGATCCGGATCGAATCCGAGATCTGCGTTCGGTAACGGTTCGCCCCAGGATCGAACCAGGTGTAGCGGACGGGGAGAACCGCCATCCGACCCGTCGTCTCCGCGATGAAGGTCACGTCCCGACGCCTCTCCCCGCGCAAGCGCTCCCCCGCCCGGTCGATCGACGTGATCACCCCGCCGGCGTAGCTGCGCGCCGGGACCGACGTGTTGACGTCCGGATCTCCCGCGGAGGCCACGTTTCCCACCCCCCGCACGGTCGTCGTCACCGTCACGGGCTCCCCCGCGTGGAGGGAGGCGCGGTCGACATGCACGTCCATCGAGTAGTCACCCACGGCCCCCTTGAAGCTCGACGGCGCGCCCGGCGGGAGCGGCATTACCTCGACCGGAACGGCTCCCGTCTCGAGCGTGACGTCCTCGACCTGCTCCTCCGGCATGCCGAGCATCGACCATGGATCGGGCTGCGCGATTCGCCGGATCACCCTCAGATGGACGCGGCCCGGGCCGATCCTCAACCGGCCCGTTCTCGTCGGGAAATAGGTCACCCGGAGCTCGCTGGCGTCGTATGGGACTCCGTTGATCGCGACGCGCCCGGTGCGCGGCGGTCCCATCACCTCCGACCAGAACCCGATCGCGTCCGGCGGATCCCACGACTGCACCCCTTCGATCTGCACCCTGGAGTAGAGCGTGAAGTGGGCGATGATGCCCTCGTTCCAGTACGCCCGGCTCTTGTCGAGAACCACGCGCGCGAAGAGCTCGGATGTCCCGCCCCGCGCCGGCGGCAGGGTCTTCCCCACGTGGAGCGTGAGCGGCATCGATCGCGCGGCGGCATCGCCCGACTTGACCCTCACCTCGGGGATCGTCACGTCGCCGACATCGGACGGATGAAGACGAAAGGCGACCGTCAACGTCCGCGTCACGCGGCCGTTGATCCAGGAGAACCCCTGCGATTCCCCGGCCCGTTCCACCGTGACTCCTGCTATCGGGGGCAGCGTGACCGGCGGAACGTCCACTCCCTCCGCCGTCACCGTGAGCGTGAGGGTGGCCGCTTCCCCGACAGCGATCTGGCGTCGATCGAGCTCGGCCTGAATGTCGAGGCGCCCGGCCGGCTCCGCGGCGCCGGGGCCGAGAACGAGCAGGACTGCCGCCAGGAGCCAGGCGAACGCGCGCGCCCCATGTCGACGGTCACCAATCACGCTGGCCTTCGGCTTTCTCTTCTCCGCGCTCATCCCGCATCTTCGACGCGCGGCGCTCCGATTCGAGCGCGTCGAGCCAGTGCTCGGCGTCCGCGCGGCCGGGAATCGCGTTGCCGAGCTGCGGCGCGCGGCCCTGGTCGGTCCTCTGGGGCGCTCCGCCCTGCTGTTGCGGCTGGGGCGGGATGCCTTGTTGATTCGTTCCGCCTCCTGGTTCGGGGTTTCCCTTCCCCTCCGATTGCGGTCCCTTGCCACCGCCCCCGCCCTGCCGCCTCTGCTTCTCGCTCCTCGCCCGGCGGAGCGCCTCCTCTAGATTTTTCTTCGCGTCCACGCGGGTCGGGTCGAACCGAAGCGATTGGCGATACTGGCGAACCGCGCCGCCGAAATCGTCCCCGCGCATCGCCTCATTGCCCATGTTGAACGCGGCTGCCGATCGGGCGCGATCGCCCTCGAGCGAGGGAGTGCCGGCGGCGTCACGATAGGCCGCGAGTGCCGAGTCGGAGAGCCCGAGGCCCCGGTACGCGAGCCCCTCGTCGTACCGGACCGCCGCGGAGCGGGGCAGCTCCGTTTTCCCCTTCCGAAGTGCCTCGATCGCCTCGCGGTGGTTTCCCTTCTTCAGCTCGCGGACGCCGCGCGCCGCGGCGCCGCCCCATTCGTAGATGGCGCCGGTCCCCACGGCCCAGAGGACGAGAAGCGCCGCGAGCCGCCTCATGATCTTCTCCGGCGCGGCACCGCCCGCTCGGCGAGCAGCAGAAGCCCCGCCGCGGCCGCGAACCAGGGGAACCGCTCGTCGTACGCGCGGATGCTCCGTCCCCGCACCTCTTGTCCGCCGCCCGAGCGAATCGCGTCCGCGAGACGGAGCGCGGCGGCGCCGCTCCCGTCGCCGCGCTCGTACCTTCCTCCGGCGCGCTGCGCGAGGCCGCGAAGCAGCTGCTCGTTGAGGCGGGTCACCACCGGCTTGCCGTCCGGCTCGCGCCGCTGCCCCACCACGGCGCCGGTCGAATCGACGACGGGGATCAGGTCGCCCTGCGGCGTGCCGATCCCGATCGCGAACAGCCTCGCGCCCGCCTGGCGCACGGCGCCCACGCTGGCCTCCGGATTTCCGGACAGATTCTCCCCGTCGCTCACGAGCACGACCGCGCGCGGCCTTTGGCCCGGCCTTCGGAGCAGCCTCGCCGCCAGGGAGACCCCCGCTCCGATGTCGCTTCCCTGCGGGGACAGGTCCGACGGTCGCGCGGTCTCGACCATCGATACGAGTCCTTCGAGATCGGTCGAGAGCGGGCTCACGACGCGCGCCTCCCCCGCGAACGCGACGAGGCCCATCGAGGATCCTTCGAGCGACTCCAAGAGCGTCGCGATCTCGCGGGCGGCGGCGCGCAGCCGGTCCGGCCGGACGTCGCGGGCCTCCATGCTGTGCGAGAGATCGAGGGCGACCATGACGTCCGCTCCTCGAGCGGCGGTTTCGACTAGTCGAAATCCGGCGAGCGGCCGCGCGAGCCCGGCGACCGCGAACAGGAAGGCTATGAGAAGAAGTCCCATCCGCGCCGCGCGCGCGACACGGCCCGCTTCTCCCGTGAGCCGGCGGAGCGCGGCCGGATCCCCGAGGGTCGACTCGAGTCGCGCCCGTTGACGGACGGTCCAGACCGCGAGCAGGAAAAGCGCCGGCACAAGCCACAGGAGATTCAACCGCTCCGGCTCCGCCCACTTCATCGCGTCGCTCTTCTCCTCTCTTCCCTACGGATAACGGCGCACGAAGGTCGCGCCGAGCAACAGGCTCAGGGCCATGAGGATCGCCCCCGTGGCGAGGAGTCCGGGGCCCATCTCGGCCCACTGAGTGTACGAACGCATTTCCACTTGAGAGGGTTCCATCGTGTCGATGTCCCGAAAGACCTGGGACAGAAGCTCGGCGTTGGTCGCGCGGAAGTACCGCCCGTGGGTGATGTCCGCCACCGACCGAAGCGATGCCTCGTCGATCTCGGACCGGACCCAGACGTAGTGGCGTCCCAGCATCGGGTCATCGATCGGATAGGGAGCCTGCCCCAACGTCCCCGCGCCGACCGTGTAGATCCGGACCCCGACCGCGGCGGCGAGCCTGGCTGCGGTGACCGGATCCACCGCGCCCGCGTTGTTGATGCCGTCGGTGAGAAGGATCAGCACCTTGCTCTTCCCTTTCGCCTGGCGGAGCCGTTGCGCTCCCTGGGCGATCGCGGCGCCCACGGCGGTGCCGTCCGTAAGCATGCCGAAGTCGATCCCGTCGATCAGGGCAGCGAGGCCGTCGTAATCGAGCGTGAGCGGCGAGACGAGCTCGCTCCGCCCGGCGAAGGCGATCAGCCCGATCCGGTCCTGGGCCCGGCCGCGCAGGAACTCCTTCGCCACCGACTTCGCGACGAAGAGCCGGTTCTGGGGTCGGAAATCTTCGCAACGCATGCTCCCCGAGACGTCGATCGCGATCACGATGTCGATTCCCTGGCTCACGATCTCCCTGGTCTCGTGTCCCGCCTGCGGGCGCGCGGCCGCGATCAGGAAGAGAAATGTGGCGAGAGGAAGAAGCCACCCGGCCACGCGCGCCAGATGGACACGCGTCCCGCCTGGCCGGGGGAGCGCCCGGAGCGCCGGAACCGGAAGCTCGGGTGTCTTCCATCCCGGGCGCCGAACCAAGTAGAGCGCCACGAGGGCCCACGGCAGCAACATCAGTAGAGCCCAAGGCTCTCCGAATCGCATGGCTAGCCCTTCGCCCTAGGCGGCGCGGGGGCCGGGGGCGGCGTGGAGCCCGGCGCCGGCCCCTCGACCCGCGGGTGAAGCCGTCCCGAGAGCGCCGCGGCACCGTCGAGCGCCTCGCGCGCCTCGACCAGAGGGTCCTCATGCCGCGCGAATTTCGCGAGATCGCTCCGTCGGAGCATCGCCCCGATCGCGCCGACCGCGTCGGCGTCGAAGCCCCGCGTGCTGAGCTCCCGCTCGAGCTCCCCGGTGGTTCGGTCGAGCGCGGGGACGCCGGTCACCGCGGTCACGTAGACGCGAATCGCGAGAGAGAGGCCCTCGTAGAACTCATCCCGCGCGAGCGAGCCGATCTCGGCGCGGAGGCTCTCGATCGACTTCAAGAACGTCACCTCGGGCGGCTGCGGCGCATCCTCGACGCGCGCGGCGACCCGGGAGCGGCGCCGCGCCCGCCGGTATAGCCACAGCGCGACCAGGATCGCCGCGATCGCGAGCAGCGCGCCCGCGATCGCCACCGCGTAGTCGGCCGGACGAAGCTCGGTCGGGAGCGGCCCTCGATCCGGCTCGACCGACCCGGTGATCGCGGCCGTGAGCGAGTCGACGTAGAGCGTGTCGGGCGGAAAGTCCAGCGTGTCGACGGTGCCCGCGACGGTCGCCGTGATCCAAGCGATCGGAAGCGGCATTCGGCCGATGTCGTATCCGCGCACCTCGAGCGCGGTCGACCACCGCGCGCCGCTCTCCCGGCGTGACGCGGAAGGCGGCTCGAGCGGCACGATCTCGAGCGAGGAGTCGGCTGGGCCGTGGGAGAAGGCCCCGGGTTGGGCCTCCGCGCCGGAGAGCTCGGCGGTGAGCCGCCAGACCGCGCGGTCGCCGAGCGTGACCCGTGCGGGCGAGATCTGGCTCCGCAGCCGGTAGTGGAGCGAGCCCAGGGATCCCGACCGCTCCACGGCGGGGCCGCGGGTGGTCTCGGCTCGACCCGCGCAGCCGCCGACGAATACGACCGCGGCCAGGAGGGCGGCGGCCGCCAAGACCGAGAGTGAACGAGAGCCCCAACGCATGGAGAGCGTCAGTGCCGGTGAGCGCGCGCCTCGAAGTGACGGATGAGGGCGGGCGCGGCCGGCGCCTCCGTCGAGAGGGCGATCCGCCCCGCGCGTCCGCGGAGGAGCAGGTCAGTGAGGGCTCGGGCCCGGCGGGCCTGCGACGCCCGCCACTCCGAGCGCGGGCGGCGGGCTCCCAGATCGAGCCACGCGGTGCGGCCGGACTCGAGGTCGCGGGTCAGGACGAGCCCCGCGAGCGGGGGCTCTGTCTCGAACGGATCCGACACTTCCAGGCTCACGAGCTCGTGGCGGCGGGCGAGATACCGAAGCTGCCGGTCGAAGTTCTCCGCCATCCAGTCGGAGACCACGAAGAGGATCGCGCGGCGGCGCAGCACCCGCGCGAGGAAGGCGAGCGCTCCCGCCAGGTCGGTGCCCCGGCCCTCCGGCTCGAACGCGACCATTTCGCGGACCAAGCGGAGCGCCCGGGCGCGGCTCTTCGAAGGAGGCAGGTAGAGCTCCACCCGATCGGTGAACAAGAGTAGCCCCACGCGATCGCGGTTTCGCGCCGCGGCCAGCGCCACCAGCGCGCCGGCCTCCGCGGCCGCCTCCCGCTTGATCCGGGCGCGGCTTCCGAACATGAGCGACCCCGAGAGATCGATCGCGACGATCACGGTCAGCTCGCGCTCCTCGTGGAACCGCTTGATGAACGGCTTCCCGGCGCGCGCCGTCACGTTCCAATCGATGGCGCGGACATCGTCGCCGGGGACGTACTCGCGCACCTCGGCGAACTCCAGCCCGGTCCCGCGGAACGCGCTCCGGTAGGCCCCCGAGAACACCGCCTCCACGGCCCTGCGGCTTCGGATCGTGAGCCGGCGAACCTGCGCCAGGAGCTCGGGGGTGATCACGGCACTTCGACGCGCGCGAGGATGCGGCGGGACACCTCGTCGACCGGCACCGCCTCCGCCTCGGCCTCGTAGGTCAGGAGAATGCGGTGGCGAAACACGTCGGGCGCGAGCACCTTCACGTCGTCGGGCGTCACGTACGACCGGCCTTCGAGGAACGCGTGCGCGCGGCCGGCTTTCGCCAGGGCGAGCGTCGCCCGCGGGGATGCCCCATAGTGGATGAGGGGGCGGAGGTCGAGGCCGAAGCGCTCCGGCTCGCGCGTGGCGTGAACCAGATCGACGATGTATCGCCGGATCCGCTCGTCCAGATAGATCGAGTGCACGACGTGGCGCGCGGCGAGAATCCGCTCCACGCCGACGACCGGCTTGCGCGGGCCGGGCGTCTCGCCGCCCATCCGGTCAAGGATCCGCGCCTCTTCCTCCGGGGTGGGATAGCCGACGCGGATCTTCAGGAGGAAGCGGTCCATCTGCGCCTCCGGCAGCGGATACGTTCCCTCCTGCTCGATCGGATTCTGTGTCGCCAGGACCCAGAAGAGAGAGTCGAGCGGATACGTCTTGTCGCCGATCGTCACCTGGCGCTCCTGCATCGCTTCGAGGAGCGCGCTCTGCACTTTAGCGGGAGCGCGGTTGATCTCGTCCGCGAGGAGGATCTGCGTGAAGACGGGCCCCAGCTTGGGAGCGAACGACCCGGTCCTTGGGTCGAAGACCAGCGTTCCGGTCAGATCGGCCGGAAGGAGATCGGGCGTGAATTGGATCCGGTGGAAGGTCGCCTCGATCGATTCCGCGACGGTCTTGACCGCGAGCGTCTTCGCGAGCCCGGGGACGCCTTCGAGGAGGAGATGACCGTCCGCCAGGAGGCCGATCAGGATCCGCCGGATCATTTCCTGCTGGCCGACGATCGTCCCCTCGATCTCGGCCAGGAGCGGTCCCACGAACGCGCTCTCTTCCCGCACG
Organism: Candidatus Eisenbacteria bacterium; assembly: GCA_005893305.1. Taxonomy (NCBI): domain Bacteria; phylum Candidatus Eiseniibacteriota; species Candidatus Eiseniibacteriota bacterium. The sequence continues at coordinate 18,347 of VBOZ01000028.1, forward strand.
CGCGCGGTGCGCTCTTCGAGGCTGACGTCGCTCAGGGCCATGGTTCCGTGCGGGAGACTATTCCGAGAGGTGTTGGTAGAGCGGATAGGAGGCGCAGAGGTCCGATACCTGCTTCCGGATCTTCGCGAGGGCGGCGTCGTCGCCGCGCCGCTTCACCGCGTCGTCGATCCAACCCCCGAGCACCTTGAACTCCGCTTCTCCCAGGCCGCGCGTGGTGACCGCCGCGGTCCCGATCCGGATCCCGCTCGTGACCGCGGGCGGGCGCGGGTCGTTCGGAACCGCGTTCTTGTTCACGGTGATCCCGGCCTTGTGGAGCGCGTCCTCCACCTCCGCCCCGGAGAGGCCGGCGCGCCGGAGATCCATGAGGAGCAGGTGGTTGTCCGTCCCCCCAGTGACGAGGTCGTAGCCGCGCGCCATCAGCTCGGCGGCAAGGGCCTTCGCGTTCGCGACCACCTGGCGCGCGTAGGTCTTGAATTCCGGGGCCGCGGCCTCCTTGAAGCAGACCGCCTTGGCCGCGATCACGTGCATCAGAGGGCCGCCTTGCATGCCCGGAAATACCGATTTATCAATCGCCTTCGCGTATTTGCTCTTGCAGAGGATGAGACCGCTCCGCGGGCCCCGCAGGGTCTTGTGCGTGGTCGAGGTGACCACGTCGGCGTGGGGTACCGGGCTCGGGTGAACGCCCGCGGCGACCAGGCCGGCGACGTGGGCCATGTCGAACACGAAGGCCGCGCCGACCTCGTCGGCGATGGCGCGAAATCGCGCGAAGTCGAAGAAGCGCGGATAGGCGCTCGCCCCCGCGACGATCACCTGGGGCCGGTGCTCGCGCGCCAGCTGGGCTACCTGCTCGTAATCGAGCAGACCCGTCTCCGGCGAGAGACCGTACTGCACCGGCTTGAAGATGATGCCCGAGTAGCTGACCTTGTGGCCGTGGGTGAGATGGCCCCCGTGGGCCAGGGCCATGCCGAGAAGCGTGGAGCCGGGCGGCATGATGGCGAGATAGGCCGCTAGGTTCGCCTGGGCTCCGGCGTGCGGCTGGACGTTGGCGTGGTCCGCCCCGAAGAGCGCCTTGGCGCGCTCGATCGCGAGCGTCTCCGCCCGGTCGACGAACTCGCACCCGCCGTAGTAGCGCTTGCCCGGATAGCCTTCCGCGTATTTGTTGGTGAGCGGAGAGCCCATCGCCTCGAGGACGGCGGCGCTCACGAAGTTCTCGGAGGCGATCAGCTCGAGGGTGGACTGCTGGCGCCGGATCTCATCGCGGATCGCGTCGGCGATGTCGGGATCGACGGCGCGGAGCGGCGCCTCGTGCGCGATCATGCGTGCCGTCTCCGCCGGGCGAGCCATGCGCGGTGTCGTCGCCTCCGCGCTCAGCGGGCCTTCTTGGCCGCGCGTTGGACCTTGTTCTTGGGCTCCACCGGGAAGAGCCAGCCGTGGCGGTCGGGGGCGCGGCCTTCGATGACGTCGAAGAACGCACCCTGAAGCTGCCGGGTGATCGGGCCGACGGCGCCCTTCCCTACCGGGAGCCTGTCGATCGACGTGATCGGCGTGATCTCCGCCGCGGTCCCGGTGAAGAAGACCTCTTCCGCGAGGTAGAGCGCTTCGCGGGGAATCTGCTCCTCTTTGACCTCGAGCCCAAGGTCCCGCGCCAGGGACATCACGGTCTCGCGGGTGATGCCCGGAAGGATGGCGCTCGCGAGGGAGGGCGTGTGCAGCACCCCGCGGATGACGAGGAAGATGTTCTCGCCGCTTCCCTCCGCGACGAATCCGAAGGAGTCGAGCGCGACGCCCTCCTCATAGCCGTCGGCGACCGCCTCGAGCTTGATCAGCTGGCCGTTCATGTAATTCGCGCCCGTCTTCGCCATGAAGGGGAACGTGTCCGGGGCCGCGCGGCGCCAGGAGGAAACCTTGACCGAGATCCCCCGCTCCAGCGCGTCCTTCCCGAGGTACTTCCCCCAATTCAGCGCGGCGATCGCGACGTCCACGGGAACTCCCGTCGGATTGACCCCGAGGGTCTTGAATCCGCGATAGACGACGGGCCGGATGTAGCAGGCATCTCCCCCGTTCCGGACAACGGTCTGACGCACGGCGTCCATCAGCTCTTCGTAGGAGTACGGGCAATCGATCCGGGAAATCTTGCATGAGTCGAGAAGCCGCTGGACGTGGCGGTTCAAGCGGAAGACGGCGGTGCCGCGCGGCGTCGCGTACGCGCGGATTCCCTCGAACGTGCTCGAGCCGTAGTGAACGACGTGGGAGAGCACGTGTATCTTCGCGTCCGCATGGGGGACGAACGACCCATTCATCCAGATGAACGACTTCGATTCCTGCGCCATGCGCTCCTCCTTGGCCTTCCGCTCGGGGGCGCGCCGTTTCATCGCACGCCCTCGCTCCGTTCGACCGCCGCGCGGATCCGCGGCAGCCAGCGGAGTAAGTGGCTTTGAATCCGATTGAACGCGTCTTCGTACTCGGAGGGAACGCCGCCGATCGGGTCGCTCACGCCGGCATCCGCCGAGTGCGCCGGCTCGGCGTCGGTCCGCGTGATCAGGCGGATCCGATCGACCGCGTTCGGCGCCAGCTCCTGCGCGCGCGCGACGTGGCCCGGCTCCATGCAGAGGATCAGGTCGGAGCCCCGAAGCAGCTCCGGCGTGAGCCGGGTGGCACGATGCGATTTGATGTCGATCCCCTTCGCAGCGGCCGTCCCAACGGCCAGGGTTGTGGCGGGCGACCCGTCGACGGCCCCGGTGCCGGCCGAGCTGACCCCGATCTGAGCCCCGTCGGGCGCCAGGAGCGAGCGCAAGATGCCTTCGGCCATGGGGCTACGACACGTGTTTCCTGTGCAGACGATGAGAACCTGGAACAAAGGACCTCGCCTCGTCGGGTGTGGGATTGCGGACCAGGGTAAGTTTAGGGGCCGCCTTCAAGAGCGTCAAGGCGCTTCCCCCGGCCGTCCGACCGGTATGTCAAACCTCTTCGATGCGCACCGATCCCGGGCGGATCACGCGGATGATCTCCCCATCCGTCCGCACGATCGTGGAGGGTTCGCCGGAAAGCGGACCCTGGTCGATCAGCAGATCGACGTCCGCGAGGCCCACATCCTCGGCCCGGGCGGGCGCCCGCGATCCGGGCTCGTTGGCCGAGGTGGAGAGAAGAAGCCCGCCGCACGCGCGGGCCACCTCGCGCAGCAGCTCCGAGCCCGGGCATCGGAGCGCGGCCGTGCCGTCCGATGCTCGGAGGGATTCGGGCACGAGCGGCGAAGCGGGCACGATCATCGTGAGCGCCCCCGGCCAGTGTTCCCGCGCGAGTGATTGGGCCGGGGCCGAAACGGTCGCCGCGTACCGAGCGAGCGAGCCCGGCTCCGCGATGAGGCCGATCCACCCGCGATCCATGGAGCGCGGCTTCAGCGCACGAAGCCGCTCGAGGGCGCGCGGGCGATCCGGCCGGACGTGGAACCCATAGACGCCCTCCGCGGGCAGCACCGCGATCCCGTCCTGGTCGAGCACCGCCGCGGCGCGCGCGGCCGCCTCCGCCCAGGACCCCCCGGCGGCGAGGACGATCCGCTCCACGATCGCGGCGCTCAGAGCTTCTCGCCGCGGGCGAGGCGCTGCTTCAGGTCGTCGAGCTTCTGGCGGAGCGCGGGGTCGGCGAGCGCGAGGATCTGCACCGCGAGGACGGCCGCGTTCTTCGCGCCGGCCGATCCGATCGCCACCGTCGCGACCGGGACGCCCGCCGGCATCTGGACCGTGGAGTAGAGCGCGTCGACTCCTCCGAGCGCGGAGCCGGCAAGAGGAACGCCGATCACCGGGAGCGTGGTCTGCGCGGCGACCGCCCCCGCGAGGTGGTTCGCCATGCCGGCCGCGGCGATGAAGATCTCGACGCCGCGCGCGGACGCGGTGCGCACCAGGTCGCGCACGCGATCCGGGTTTCGATGCGCGGAGGCCTGCTCCATCTCATGGGCCACGCCGAACGACTCGAGCAGCTTCGCGGACTCCTCCATCGTGGCACGGTCGGATTCGCTTCCAAACAGGATCGAGACACGGGCTTTCGGGTTCATCGGCGGGCTCCGGAGGAGAGGGGCGCGAGCGCGATATCCTTCCGATACTGCATTCCTGGGAATCGAATCCGGCCGGCCGCGTCGTAGGCGGCCGCGCGCGCGAGGTCGAGCGTCTCGGCGTGGGCAGTCACCCCGACCACGCGCCCGCCGCTCACGATCCACTGCGGGCCGCGCCGCTCGACCCCCGCGCAATAGACGCGGATCCCGTCGGGCCATGGGCCTTCGAGGCCCTCGATCGGCGCGCCCGTCTCGGGGCGTCCCGGGTAGCCGGCCGCGGCGAGCACGACGCAGACCGCCGCGCCCTTGTACGCCACGGACGATCCGTGCCGCTCGGCGGGCAGCGCGCCCCGCGCCGCGGCAAGGAAGAGCGGGTAGGCGTCCTCGCCCAGGAGCGTGAGGACCGCCTGCGCCTCGGGATCCCCGAAGCGGGCGTTGATCTCGAGCACCATTGGTCCCGAAGAGGTCAGCATGAGACCAAGGTAGAGGACCCCTTGGAACGGCGTGCCCGCCTCGCGAAGGGCGCGGAGGAGGGGATCGACGATGCGCCGGGCGATGCGCTCGGCTTCCACCGCGGAGGGAGCCCGCGCCGGAGCGCACGCGCCCATGCCGCCGGTGTTCGGACCCACGTCACCGTCCCCGATCCGCTTGTGGTCCCGCGCGGGCGGGAAGAGCAGCCAGCGCTCGCCGTCCGTCAGGACGAGCACCGACGCCTCTTCCCCTTCGAGGCACTCCTCGACGATGACGTTCTTCGCGGCGTGGCCCAGCTCGCCGCGCCTCATCCAAGCGTCGACGGTCGATCGCGCCTCGCTCGGATCGCGGGCGATCACGACCCCCTTCCCCGCCGCGAGCCCGTCCGCCTTGAGCACAAGAGGATAGGGAGCCCCCTCGATCAGGCGCTCGGCCTCTTCCGCCGACCCCGCGACGCGGAACGCCGCGGTCGGAAGATGAAGCCGAACAAGTAGTTCCTTCGCGTATCTCTTGCTCCACTCGAGACGGGCCGCTTCCCGTCCAGGGCCCAGCGTGGCAATTCCCGCCGCGCGCATGGAGTCCGCGAGGCCGGCCTCGAGGGCGGCATCGGGGCCGATGACCACCAGCTCCACCTTTCGCGCCTTGGCCCACGCGGTCAGCCCCGCGACGTCGGCGGCCGAGATCGGAACGCGCTCCGCCAACGGCTCCATGCCCGCATTGCCAGGGGCCACGTAGAGTCGCGGCCGCGCCGCCGAGCGATGAAGCGCGCCGAGGATCGCGTGCTCGCGGCCACCCTGCCCGACCACGAGGACGCCCGGCCCGATCACGGCTTCTCCGCCAGCACCGCGCGGAGCGCCTGCTGGAGCTTCTCGGGATGCGCGCGCCCGCGGGACTGCTTCATCGCCTGGCCGACCAGGAACGCGAACGTCTTTTCCTTCCCGGCGCGGAAATCGGCGACCGGGCCCGGATGGGCCGAGATGACCTCCTTCGCGAGCGCGCGAAGCGCGGCATCGTCGTCGATTGGCATGAGGCCATGCCGTTCGATCAGCTCGGCCGGTCCCGCGGGATCCTGGACCATGAGCTCGAAGAGCTGCTTCGCGATCTTCCCGGAGATCGTTCCGTCCCCAACCATGCGGACCATGTCCCCGAGCCGGTCCGCGCGGACCGGGAACTCCTCGATCGTGAGGCCGTTCTTGTTCCGGACGGCGTTGACCTCGGTCATGATCCAGTTCGAGGCGAGCTTCGGCTGCCCCGATCGCGCGACGACCTCTTCGTAGTAGCTCGCGAGCGAGCGGGTATCGGTGAGCACCTCGGCGTCGTACTCGGGAATCTTGTGCTCTCGGACCAGGCGCTCGCGGAGCTGGTGCGGGAGCTCCGGAATTCGCCCGCGGACGGCCTCGATCCACTCCCGCGACAGATCGAGGGGCAGCAGGTCGGGCTCCGGGAAGTACCGGTAGTCGTGCGCTTCCTCCTTGCTCCGCATCGCCTCGGCGACGCCGCGCTCCGAGCTCCAGAGGAGCGTCTCCTGCACGACGCGGCCGCCGGATTCCAGGAGGCCGATCTGACGGTCGATCTCGAACGCGATCGCGCGATCGACGAAGCGGAACGAGTTCAGGTTCTTGATCTCGGTCTTTGTCCCGAGCTGGGTAGAGCCCTTCTTCCGCACCGAGACGTTGGCGTCGCAGCGGAGGCTCCCCTCTTCCATGTTTCCGTCGCAGACGTCGAGGTAGACGAGGAGCTGGCGGAGCCGCGCCATGTAGTCGGTCGCCTCCGCCCCGGACCGAAGATCCGGCTCCGAGACGATCTCGATCAGCGGAACGCCGGCGCGGTTCAGATCGACGCGCGTCGTGTCGACCCCCTCCCGTCCCTCGGGATGGAGCGACTTGCCCGCATCTTCTTCCAGGTGGATCCGGACGAGCCGGATCGTTTTCCAGGAATCGCCCGAACGGATCGCGAGCGAGCCGCCGACGCAGAGCGGCCGGTCGTACTGCGAGATCTGGTACCCCTTCGGGAGATCCGGGTAGAAGTAGTTCTTCCTCGCGAAGACGCTCCGCCCGGCGATCTCGGCGCCGACCGCGAGCCCCACCATCGCCGCGAAATCGACGGCCCGGGCGTTCAGCGTCGGGAGCACGCCGGGGAGGCCGAGGCAGAGCGGGCAGACCTGCGTGTTCGGCGGCGCGCCGAAGCGGGTCGAGCACCCGCAGAAGATCTTCGTGCGGGTCTTGAGCTGCGCGTGGACCTCGAGGCCGATCACCGGCTCGTAGCCCTCGCGGGCGGTCTCCGCGGAGACGGCCGCCGTAGCGCTCACGCCGCCTTTTCCAGGGCGATCGGGGGGAGGCGCCGGGCCGCGTCGCTCTTCGACTCCCAGGCGCGGGCAATTCGAAGCAGCGTCTCCTCATCGAACGGCTTCCCGGTCAGCTGAAGCCCGATCGGAAGGCCACCCTTCGTGAACCCGGCCGGAAACGAGAGCGCGGGCACCCCGGCCAACGACGCGGGAATGGAATAGATGTCATTCAGGTACATCGCCATCGGATCTTCGGACTTCTCGCCGAGCGCGAAGGGCGGCGTCGGCGTGACCGGCATGAGGAGGGCGTCCGTCTCCCGCGACGCGTCCTCGAAGTCGCGGCGGATCAGGGTCCGGACCTTCTGGGCCCTCAGGTAGTAGGCGTCGTAATAGCCGGCCGACAGCGCGTAGGTGCCGAGGAGGATGCGCCGCTTCACTTCCCGTCCGAACCCACGGCCGCGCGTCGCCTCGTACATCTCCCGGAGATCGCCGGCCGGCACGCGGAGCCCGTAGCGGACCCCGTCGTAGCGCGCGAGGTTGCTCGAGGCCTCGGCGGGGGCGATCAGATAGTACGTTGCGATCGCGTAGCGCGCGTGCGGCAGCTTCACGTCCACGACCGAGGCGCCCTCCGCGACCAGCCACTTGGAGACCGAGTCGAAGCAGGCGTGGATCTCGGGGTCGAGCCCTTCGCCCAGAAGCTCCCGCGCGATCCCGATCTTGAGGCCGCGGACGCCGCGCTCGAGGTTCTCCATGGAGACCTGGCGGGTCTCCGGCCGGCTCGTCATGTCGCGCTCGTCCGGCCCTGAGATCGCGTTGAAGAGGAGGGCCGCGTCGCGCGCGCTCGTCGCGAGCGGACCGATCTGGTCCAGGGACGACGCGAACGCGACGAGGCCGTAGCGCGACACGGCCCCATAGGTCGGCTTCAGCCCCACCACGCCGCAGAACGCCGCCGGCTGGCGGACCGAGCCCCCGGTATCGGAGCCGAGCGCGAGCGGCGCTTCCCTCGCTGCCACCGTGGCGGCCGAGCCGCCGCTCGACCCGCCTGGCACGCGCGCGAGATCCCACGGATTTCGGGACGGCTGATACGCCGAGTTCTCGGTGGACGAGCCCATCGCGAACTCGTCGCAATTCGTCTTGCCATAAAGGAGGGCCCCTGCCGCGCGCAGACGCCCGATGACGTGGGCGTCGTACGGCGCGCGGAAGCGCTCCAAGATGCGCGAGCCGCACGTGAGCGGAACGCCGCGCACACAGATGTTGTCCTTGACCGCGACCGGCACGCCGGCCAAGGCGCCGAGGGTCTCCCCGCGCTTCCGCCGCGCGTCGATCTCGGTCGCGGCCGCGACGATCGACTCGGGCTCCAAGTGGAGGTAGGTGCCCAGGCGCGGCGCGGTCCGACTTGCCTGCGCGAGGAAGGCGCGCGCGACATCGACCGCGCTCCGCTCTCCGGCGCCGACGGAGCGCCCGAGGCTCTCCGCGGATTCCTGTACGGATGCCTTGCTCATACCACGCGGGGCACCCGGAAATAGTCGCCGTCGCGGTCGGGCGCCTGCGCCAGGACGTCGTCGCGCACATCCGACGGCTGCTCCTCGTCGGGACGAAGCGGCGGCGGCGCTCCCGCGATCACCGTGCTGGTCGGCTCGATCTTCGATACGTCGAGAGCCTGGAGCTGCTCCACGTAGGTGAGGATCGCCTGGAGCTCCCGGACGTAGCGCTCCTCCTCGGCCGGGTCGACACGAAGCCGGGCCAGAGCGGCGATCTTCTGGACGGTCCCCCTGTCAATCGGCATGGCTCAGCTCCGCGAAGGCCGCGAGGATCTTCTTCACCCCCGCGCGCCGGAATTGGACCGTCAGCTTGGCGCGCTCCCCCATCCCCTCGCACGCCACCACGACCCCCTCGCCGAATTGCGGGTGGAGGACGCGTACGCCGACCGGGCTCGGGACATTTCTGGACGGCGATGAAGCCGGGCGCCGGATCGTGCGCGGGCGCGGCGCGCCCCAAGGGTCCGCCTGGTCGATCACGACGCAGTCCGTCGGGATCTCGCTGACGAAGCGCGACATGCCGCCCCCGGAAGCGTTCCAGGCGCGACGGTAGGTCGCGTGGAGCAGCCTCACCTCCGACTGGGCTCTCGTGAGCGCGACGTAGAAGAGCCGCCGCTCCTCCTCCAGCTGCTTCGGATCCTCCAGCGAGGAGGCGTGCGGCAGGAGCCCCTCCTCCAGGCCGACCAAGAGGACGACGGGGAACTCGAGTCCCTTGGCCGCGTGGATCGTCATGATGTTCACGGTGTCGTCGGCGTCGTTCCAGAGGTCGACGTCGGTCAGGAGCGATACCTCGGCCAGGAACCCGTCCAGGGTGGGTTCCTCGGCTCGGCGGGCGTAGGCCTCGGCGCCGGCGATCAGCTCCTCGACGTTCTCGATCCGCTCCGCGGCCTCGGAGGGATTCTCCTCCAGGAGATATTCGCGGAACCGGACCTTGGCCAGGAGCTCGGCCACGCAGACCGCGGGCGGCAGCGCGGTCAGATCGCGGAGCGACTCGAGGAACGCGCCCGCCTCGCGAAGCTTCTTTGCGGAAGCCGCGCCGGTTACGGCGGCGAGCTCGGAGTGGCCGATCGCCTCCGGCACCGAGAGCCCGCGCTCCTCCATGAAATCGCGAAGCCGGTCGAGCGTCGTCTTTCCGATTCCTCGCGGGGGCACGTTCAGGATCCGGAACCATGAGATCGAGTCGCGAGGCTGGACGAGGGCACGCAGGTAGGCGAGCACGTCCTTCACCTCGCGGCGCTCGTAGAACGAGATCCCGCCGGTCAGCTGATAAGGAATCGCGGAGCGGCGAAGCGCGTTCTCCACCGCGCGCGACTGAGCGTTCGTGCGGTAGAGGACGACGAAGTCCCGATTCGATCGCCCCTGCCTCCTCCGGGCTTCCAGAAGGATCGAGACGACCTTCTCACCCTCGGCCTCCTCGTCGGGCAGCACGTGCAGGGTGAGCGGCTCCCCCACGACATTCTCGGTCCAGAGCTCCTTCTCCTTCCGCCCGGCGTTGTTCCGGACCACGCCGTTCGCCGCGCGGAGGATCGTCTGGGTCGAGCGGTAGTTCTGCGTGAGGCGAAGGACGGTCGCCTCCGGGTATCGCTTCTCGAACGAGAGGATGTTCTCGACGCTCGCCCCCCGCCAGCCGTAGATCGACTGGTCGTCGTCCCCCACGACCGTGAGATTTCGGTGCACGCGGCAGAGGCGCTCGATCAGCTCGAATTGAATCGCGTTCGTGTCCTGGTATTCGTCCACGAGCACGTGACGGAAGCGCTCCGCGTACATCCGGTGAACGCTCTCGTCCAGATCGAAGAGCCGGACCGTGTAGAGGAGCAGGTCGTCGAAGTCCATCGCGGCCCGGTCCCTTAACCCCTTCGCGTAGCGCGTGTAGATCGGGGCCAAGCGCCGGTCGATCGGTCCACGCGCCTCGGCCTCGAACGTCTCGGGCGTGATCCCTTCGTTCTTCAACCGAGAGATCCTGGATCCCGCCGCGGCGGGCGTGAGCGCGCGGTCCTCGCCGCCCGTCTCGCGGAGCAGCTCGCGGAGAAGGGAGCGCTGGTCGTCGGTGTCGTAGATGACGAACCCGCGGGGGTAGCCGAGCGCTTCGGCGTGGCGCCGAAGAATGCGGACGCAGGTCGCGTGGAAGGTGCCGAGCCAGACGCGGAGGTCTTCCCCTCCGAGCAGCGATTCGACGCGGCCGCGCATCTCGCGCGCCGCCTTGTTCGTGAACGTGAAGGCGAGGATCGCCCCCTCGGGCACGCCCCGTTCGCGGACCAGGTGCGCGATCCTCCCCGTCAGGACACGGGTTTTCCCGCTCCCGGCGCCCGCGAGGATGAGCAGGGGGCCCCCGGGATGCTCCACGGCCTGGCGTTGAACCGAGTTCAGATCCACGGGGATCTCAGTACTCCAAGCGAACCTTGAGGTCGAGGTTGTACTCCTGGGTCGGCAAATGACTTGGTGTGGTCTGCCGCCGGATCTGTTGTCCCTTCAGGAGGAGAAAGCGCGTGACGCGGTAATCGGCGTTGATCTGCTCTTCTCCGGCTCCCGAGAAGTCGCGAGAGTACTTGAGATAGAAGTCGGGGGTCACGTATTTTCCGACCCCCACCAGGCTGATCGGCGAGGCCCCCGATTGGCTCGCGCTCGGTGCGTTCGCTCCCGAGCGAAGATCGATCGTATCGATGAATCCGCTGCCGCTCAGCCAGTGCTCCACGTTCTGGAAGAGGTAATTCGAGATCGGCAGCGTGACTCCCGTGACATCCTGCGCGCCGCCTGCCCCGGTGGCCGAGACGTCGATACCGGCCGTCGGGGCGAACTGCCCGAGCGCGAGCCCCTTCCACAGAGCGTCCGGGGGCGTGCCCGCGTCGTCGTACACCCTCACCTTGAGCCGCGAGACGCGATCCGACAGGGAGAGGTAGACGGTGCGGGTTCCGGTCGCCGCGGGGAGGGTCGTTTCGGCCGTGATGCTGACCTCGGGATCGATCCGGTCCGGGCTGTTGAAATTGATCAACCCTTGGAGGTTCCGGAATTGCCGGGTCATGACGTAGTACTTCCCGCCCCGCACATTGAGGACGCCGAGCGCTAGGTCGCCGCTGCCTTCGTTCTTGAAGATGAGGTTCCCGTCGCTCTGTACCTCCACCTCGGCGTCCAGAGTCCGGTAGAAGACGTTTCCCGGGATGTCGACGCTGATGTTGTAGAGATAGGGGAGCGGCTCGCCCGGCTCTCCGGGCGGGCGCGACAGATCGAGCGTGAGCTCACCCTTCGAGATGACCGCGTGGCCGGTGATCCACGGGGTCGGCGCCCCATCGGGATTCCTCGCGTTCGCGATGTTGAACTCGCCGGTGAGACGGAACAGGTAGCTCTCCCGGTCGGTCGTCGTGAAGTCGGTCGCCTTGATCTTGAACGCGTACTCCCCGCGCGGCCCGATGGCCGGTGGCTCGAAGGGCGGGGGGGCCGCGGTCGGCCATTTCCACCATCCGGTCAGGGTCAGCTTTCCGCGCTTCCCTTGCCGCGCCGACGCCTTTGTCACGTTGAGGCGCTCCTGGTCGAACGTGCCCTCCATCGCGACGCCTTCCAAGATCTCGTCCCTTCCCGCCCAGCGGAGCTTTCCGTCCGCGATCTTCAGGCTTCCCGTCACATTCGGTTTCCGCGTCGTGCCTCCGATCTCGGCTGACGCCGCAAGACGGCCGCTGCTCGACGCGATCTCCGGGAAGATGATCGGCAAGATCGACAGATCGCCGTCCGGCACGTTGATCGATACGGCGAGCGGCGCGCTGTCCAAGAGCCGGTTCTCGGCGTAGAGCGAGAGATCCACGGGAATCTCGCCTCGAATCTGCGAGATCGACCCTCCCTGGCGAAGATCGAAACGATCGATGCGGAGCCGGCGGTCTTTGTAAGCGAGGTTGAGGCCGACGATCTCCCCCTCCACGCCGCGGAATCCGATCCTGGGTGCGCGGCCCTCGAGCTCGAATTTCGGGTCCGCCGCGGTGCCTGAAACCCGGAGGCTCGCGGACGCGCGGCCCTCGAGGGTGCGAAGCTTCGAGGCTGCCGGCGCTACGAGGCCGAGATCGAGCTCGTCCGCCGTCGCCGAGAGCGCGAGCGCGGCGCGCGATGCCCAGGTGCGGTCTCCCTTGTCGAGCGCGCGCCACCACGATTCGAGCGTCAGCTGGGGACGGATCGATCCTTCGACCCTCACGCGGCTCTCGCCGGCGCGCCATTCGGCCTTCGACACCGTGAGCACGCCGGGAACGTAATCGAGGTCCAGAAGAAGGCTGTCACCCGCGATGCCGCCCAGGACCGGGCGCTCCACCCCGACCCGCACGGAGAGGTCGGGATCCGCGATCGCTCCCGACGCGAGGAACTCCGCCCGGGCGATGCCGGCCATCGGACGGCGGCCCAGCTCCATCCCCGGGATCAGGCCCAGATCCAGACCTTGGAGCCTTCCCCGCGCGTCGAGCGTCTGCTTCGCGGGATTCCAGTCGATGTCCGCCTGGAGCGTTCCCGGATCGAGATCCAGGAGGACGTCCGCGATCCGCACGCGGTCGCCGAGCGACGATACCTGAGCCACGCCGCGGCTCTTGATCCGGTGCTCCCCGGCCTGGAGCGCGAGAGAATCGAGTCGGGCCCGAACGCCATCCGGAGCGAACGTCACGACGCCGCCGAGCGTGAGTACCGTGTCGCCGAGCGCCTGGCGCCAGCGCGAGATCGTGAGCGTTTTTCCGCCGGTCATCTTTGCTTCGAGATCGCCGAGCCTGCGTCCGCCGGCGGTCAATCCCTTCCCGCCGACCTCGGCGGTCAGATTGAGCGCGGGGAGGAGCGTCCCCTGGGCTTCGACCGTCATCGTGTCGCAGGCGAGACCGTTCTTGAGACTCGCCCGGAAGAGGCTTCCTTGGGCGGTGAACGTCGGCGCGGAGAGCGGGCCCGTGACTTGAGCGGTCATCCGCCCGGAGCCCGAGAGCGCGTCCACCGGGTGGAGGAGCGGGGACAGCTCTTTGAGGTCGGCCAGCGTGCCGGTGAGCCGCGCGGAAAGCGCGCGATCGGCCCCGAGGGTCCCGGTGACCGCGATGCGGCCGCCCGGAACGTCGACCCACCCGCTGTCGACGGCAACCGAGCCGTCTGGAGGCCTGTGAATGCGGGCGAATCCGCGCTGGATGGCGAGCCGTCCGAAGCGGCTCGGAGCGAGGGTCACTCCGAACGTCGCGTCGAGGACCGGCTTCGCGCGGTGCGCCTCGATGTGGGCCTCGCCCGTCAGGAGCCCCTGCGGCATTTCCTCCGGCGACTTCCACCACGGAATGAGCGCCGGATTCAAGTCGCGGAAGCCCATGTCGGCCACGACCACGCCGCGTGTCTGGATCGTCGCGACGCCGGTGACCTCGGCGTTTCGCACCCGGAGACGCATCGCGGAGAGATTGACCACGCCCGGGCTCGACTTCGCGTCGAGCATGAGCGTGTCGACCGCCTCCCCCGCGTAGCGGCCCGAGAGCCGGGCGCGCGCCTCGCCCGCGCTGGGCGTGCCCGAGAACGAGATGGCCCCCCGAAGCGTCCCCTCGTAGCCGCGCAGCTGGAGCGTCCGGGAAAGCTCCTCCACGTGGAGCGGATGCAGGGAGAGCAATCCTGAGCGCACGCGCCCCGCCGCCAGATCCCAGCCCACTCGCGCCGTGACCCGCGACTTTCCGAGCGCGATCTCGAGGGGTGCTGCTTGCAGCGCGTCGCCGTCGGCGAGGATCGTGCCGCTCATTTCGAGGCGGCCGGGGCGATTGGGGTTCTGGCTGGATCCATCCAAATCGCGGATCACGAGCTCGGAGCGTCCGCCTCCGACCCGGAGCGTCGCGTGGCCGTCGATCCCCCCGTACTGGATCTCCGCGCGATCGATCGAGAGACCGCCTTCCCGCACCGTGATCTCGACCCGCGTCTGGCGGTTGGATGGGGTCCCAGGCTTGCGGTGAGCGAACCGAGGCACCACGATCTCGCCGTTTCGATCGTGCACGAGGTCGATGCGCGGCGAGTCGATCACGACCTTCAAGTCGCGGGAGTGTCCGAACAGGAGGCCGACGAGGTCGTAGTCGACGCGCAGGGTCCGGGCGCCGGCCCAGGTAATCTCCCCGTTGGGCGTCCGGACGAGGAGCCTGGGATTCTCGACGACCGCTCCGCGGAGAACCGTCCCGCGCACGCGGTCCGCGGTGAACCGCGTGGAGTCGGTGCCGACCGCTCGGTTGATCTCGGCCATGATGCGCCTCGAGAGACCGGGATTTCCCGACGCGAAGAGGCCCGCCACGAGCATGTACCCGAAGCAGAGCAAGATCGCGATCGAGAGCGCGGCCACCAGGAACGCCTGCACCGATCGAGCCATTTTGTTGCGCTCTGGATTCATCTCAGTAGGGATACCCCAGGCTGAAGTGGAACTCCCCGCGCCGCGCGCTCAGGTCGGGCTCGAACGGGGTTCGCGGGCTCCGGATCTTCCAGCCGTAGTCGAAGCGGATGGGGCCCACCGGCGTCCCGATCCGGACGCCCACCCCTCCACTGTACCGCATGTCGTTATACCCCGCTCCGCCTCCGAAGCTGAGGATTCTTGTCAGTTTGATGTCCTCGGGACGCTCCCAGACGTTGCCCCCGTCGAAAAAGGCGGCCGCCGAGACGATCCAGACGAGGGGAAACCGGAATTCCACCGAGCCGAGCATCAGGACCTGCCCGCCTCGGGCCTCGACATGGGACCCTTGGGCGTCGACGACTTCCCGGCTGCCGAGCTCGTTCTCGAGGTAGCCTCGGACCGTCGAGGCACCGCCCGTGCGGTAACGATCGTCGACCGGGATCTCGTCGAGCTCGCGCGGGGTGCCGAGGGTGGTGTCCGACGTCGCTCGCGAGCTCCACGGCTCGATAAAGCCACCCCGCACCCGCATCGCCAGGACCGCGCCGGCCTGAAGCGGGATGTATCCGGTCGCCTGCAGGCCCAGGTTGGCGAATCCCCCGGCCCCCGGCTTAGCGCCCGTCACAAACTCCACCTTTCCGAGCAGATCGTTTCCGCGTTTCGGATTGAAGAGGTCGGCCCGCGTGTCGCGCTCCGACGTGAACACGATCCGGTTCGTCGTGTAGCTCCTGCCCCCCGACGCGATGCTCACGCTGTCGCTGACCACGTGCCGGAGCTCGTAGGAGGTGTACGAGCGCGTGTCCTTGAGGAACGACGTGGCGAAGACGACCGAGCCGCCGTACGCCCGGAGCGGAGCCGGATCGGTCTTCTCGATCACGGGCTGATCCTCGGTGTACGCGCCCACCGTCGTCTGCATCCGGAATCCCAGCGGCCAAGGATGGGTCAGCGCCACGTCCAAGCGGCGGTCGCCGAATTTCGCGTGCACGGGATCGTGGAACACCCGAAACGGGAGCACGCGAAGGCCGAGGCGGCCGGTCGTAACGAAGCGCATCGACGACCGGAAGATGTTCCGTTGCCCCCACTGCCCCGTGAGCCGCAGCTGATCGACGGTCCCATAGCCGACCCCGGCGTCGATCCACCCCATCTTCTGCTCCCTCACCGCGACGATGACCTCGGCCCGATGGCTCGTGCTGTCCACGGGACCCAGCTCCATCTGCACATCGGTGTAAAGTCCGGAGTCGTAGATCCGCTGCTGGCTCAGGACAAGCTTCGAGCGGCGCACGGCGTCGCCGGGGTGAAGGAGCATCTCCCGCGTGACGAACGACGGCTTGGTCTTCTGCGTTCCCTCGACCTTGAATTGATCGACGAACACCCGCGGGCCCGGCTGCACGCGGTAGGAAACCGAGACGCGCTGGTCGTGGACCTCGAGGGAATCGATGACCCGCGCGAGCACGTAGCCGCGATCGGCGTACGCGTTGACAACCGAATCGCGGCTCGCCTGGACGATCGGCGGGTCGAGCGGCGACCCCGGCCGGAATCGGAGTATTTCTCGGAATTCGGCCTCCGGGAGCGGACCGGTCCCCGCGACGCGGATGGTGTCCACCACCGCGCGGGGTCCCTCGGTCAGGTAGAAGTGGACATCCCACTTTCGCGTGGAGCTCCCCACGGGCCGGATCGGAACGCTGTCGACGAGCGCTTCGAGGTAGCCATGGCGGCGATAGAACGCGGTCAGGGCCAGACGATCGGCCCGGATGAAATCGGAGCGCAGGGGATTCTTCCGCCACGGCTTCCAGAAGGAGCTGCCGCGCGTGCGCAGGAGGTTCCGGAGCTCTTTCGTCTTGTAGGCGAGGTTGCCGTGGATTTCGACCTTGCGGACGACCCGCTCCACGTCGAGGTCCGAGCCGACCTGCGCTCGGAGGGGAGCGGGGAGGAGCGCAAGGAGGAGCGCGGCCAGAGCGCAGCGCCACGGCGCGAGACGGTGGTGGCTCCGCTCAGGCAATCCCCCGACCCGCCTCAATCGGCGAGGGTCAAGGCCCGGGAGCGGTGGCCGCCGTATCGGCCGGCGCCGTCGACCGGAGCCGCTTGTCGATGTCGGCCTCGGCGCGCTTCCGTTGAGTCACGCGGCTCACGTCGTTGTAGAACGCGAACACCACGAGGCCGATCAGCACGAAGAGCCCGATCCGTTGGAAGAAATATTGCGTCTTGAGGGAGAGTGGTCTCCGCCGCACCGCCTCGATCAGCGCGAAGAGGATGTGCCCGCCGTCCAAGATCGGGATCGGAAGGAGGTTCATCACCATGAGGGCGAGGCTGATGAAAGAGGCGAACGTAATTAGCTGCTGGATTCCCCCGCGGGCCTGCTCGCGCGCCACCTGGGCGATCGCGATCGGCCCCGCGATCGAGCCGTGCAGCCGCACGGGGTCGGAGACAAAGCTCCAGAGCCCCGCGTAGATCTGTCCCGTGACCCAGAACGTCTGTTGGATCCCGAGGACGACCGCCTTCCCCGGCGGGAACGTCTGCCGGTACGTGAGCGCCTCCGGCGGCGAGACCCCGATCGTCCCCTCGGGCGATGTCTTCAGCGTCACGGTGAAGGTCCGATCGGCGCGGCGCACGGTCAGGGTCCGTACGGCGTCCGGCTTGCTCCGCAGCGTGGACGAGAGCTCCGACCAGATGCGAATCGGCTTGCCGTCGACGCTCAGGATCTCGTCCCCTTCGCGGAGCCCGGCATCGTAGGCCGGGTACCCGATCAGCACTCTTCCGATCACGGTGCCCATGTCCCAATCGAGCCCGCTCATGATCGCCTCGACCTCGTGGCGCGGGGTCGAGAGCGTCACCTCCCGCCCTTCGCGTTCCACGACGAGCGGAACCGTTCCGGCGCCGGATTCCTTCGCGGCCGCTTCCGCGGCCACCGCGAGCGCGGAGAGTGTCCGCGCGGGGTGACCGGCCAGGTTCACGATCTGATCGTGCGGCCGGAGGCCGACGCGCCCGGCCACGGATCCGGCGTCCACTTTCGAGACGCGCGTCGCGAAATCACGCCCCTCGATCCCACCCAGGAACACGGCCACGGTGACGAGGAGCGCGAAGACGAGGTTCGCGATGGGGCCCGCGGCCGTGATGAGCGCCCGCGTCCACCAGGGCTTCGAGAGGAACTCGTCGGGTGCGCCCGACCGGTCCTCGGCCTCCGGGGTGTCGCCGGCCATGCGCACGAAGCCGCCAAGGGGGAGCAGGGAGAGCCGGTAGTCGGTGCCCCCGCGGGTGAACCCGACCACCCGGGGGCCCATTCCGATCGAGAAGGAGATCACCCGGACGCCGAGCCACTTCGCGACGAGGAAATGCCCCAGCTCATGGACCAGAACGAGGACGCCTAGGATCAACGCACCGTAAAGGGCGACGGGCAGGATTTCGGTCATTCTGGGGCTTCCCTCATGGAGTTAAGCGACGAGGCAGGGCCAGGAAACGACTCTAACAGGTTGAAATTATTGGGTCAATCGAGCCGCCGGGGCGGCAGGCTGCCGGGAGGTGCTACCCCGGAAGCGCCCTCAGGTAGGCTTCCCGCGTCCGCTCCGCCGTCGCGTCCGCCGAGAACGCGCGGGCGCGCTCGCGGCCGCTCGCTCCCATCGCGGCCCGCCGCGCGGGATCGCCGGCCAGCTCGAGGATCGCCGCCGCGAGCGCCTCCGGATCGCGCGGAGGCACGAGGATCCCGGTCCCCTGGTGCTCCACCACTTCCGGAATGCCGCCGACCCGCGTCGCCACCACCGCGAGCCCGCCCGCCATCGCGTCGAGGATCGACGTGCCGAGCCCCTCGAGGTAGGACGACATGACGAAGAGATCGGCCGCGCGGAGAAGATCCGTAGCGTCGTCTCGAAATCCCAGGAACCGGACCGAGTCGCCGAGCTTGAGGGCGCGATGCTCCGCTTCCAATTCCGCGCGCAAGGGTCCCTCCCCAGCGATCCAAAACCGGAGATCGGAGCGCCGCGCCCGCGCCGACGCCGCGGCGCGGAGGAGGTCGGTCTGGGACTTGTGCGGCGCCAGGGCGGCGACGTTCAGAATCAAGAGCTCCCCATCGGCCAGCCCCAGCCGCCGACGTACCGCCGGCCGGTCGAAGGGCGCCTGGAACGGCGCGAGATCGATCCCGCTCGGCACGACCTGGATCCGGGTGGCCGGGACGCCGCTTCCTACGAGCGCGTCCCGCACCCCTCCCGAGATCGCGAGGATCGTGTCGATCGGGAGCGCGTAGAGGAGCCGGCTTCCCGGGCTTCGACGGACCGGGAAGTCGACCCGGCGCGACAGGATGCGCGCCGGCCCTGGGGCGAAGAGCGCGGCGAGCGCGCCGAGCGCGTGCGCCCTCGCGGCGTGCCAGTGGACGACGTGAGGACGGAGCGCGCGGTGAAGCCGGGCGATCGCGAGGGCCGACCCGAGATCCCAAGTGCCACGCATCGGAACGTGGTGAACCGCGAATTGCTCTCCGGCCGCCCGCTCCGCGAGCGCGCTTCGCCTTGGAGCCGCGAGGTGGGGGTCGTCCCCCATCGCGCGCTGGCGGAGCATCAGCTCGATCACCTGGCGCTCTCCCCCGCGCCACGGAATCTCCGAGTCGACGTGCAGCACGCGGAGAGAGTCCCCCGGCTTCATCGCCCCACCTTGGGCGCGGTCGTCTCGCGAACCCGGCCAACCGCTTCCACGAGGAGCGCGCCGATCCGCTCGGGGGACGCTTGCTCCTTGACCGACGCGCGGCCCGCGCCCCCGATTCGGGCCCCGCGGGCGGGGTCGCCGGCGAGGTCTTCGACGGCCTTCGCGAGCGCGCCGGCGTCCCCCGCCGGAACGAGGACAAGGTGCTCCCCGTCGCGGAAGAACTCCGCGATCGCCCGGGAGCGCCGCGTGATCGTCGGGGCGCCGAGCGCCATCGACTGGTAGACCTTGTGCGGCACGACCCGCCCCGCCTTGGCCGTGGTGCCGAAAATGCCGAGGGCGACGTCGGCATGGAAGAGCGCCTCGAGAGCGTCCGCGTACGGCACCCGCGGGAGCCGCTTCACCGAGCGAAGCCCCCACGTCGCCATTTCGCGCTCGGCGTGCGGCGCGGTCATGCCGTCTCCGATCAGCGTGAAGCGGGCGAATCGCGGTCCGTGGCGGGCTTCGAGAATCGCCGCCGCCTCGACCGCGACCTCGACGCCGTGGAGCGGCAGGAAGCCGCCGATATAGGTGACCCGGAGCGGACCCCCGATCCGAGGCGGTCGCGTACCCCCGCCGGTTCGAAACGCGAGCCGATCGGCCCCGACCGGCACCCGGCAGAGCTTGGACCTTGGGATCCCGTATTCCGCCGAGAAGAAATCGCCGTGCTCCCACGTATCGCAGAGGACGAGATCGGCGAGCGAGAGGGCGAGGCGATCGCTCAACCGGAGCCTCAGGGCCGAGAGGCTCCGGGCGGCGACGCGGCCCAGATCCCCCACCTGCGTGTCCCAGCGGGAGACGAGCGGATCGAAGAGGACCGGCGATCCCGAAACGCGGCCCAGGGCCGCGGCGAGCGGAACGTCGCGGTGTCCGAACGCGGGGACAAGGAGCGCGTCGAGGGAGGACGCGGCGGCCGCCCAGCGGGCCATGAGCCCTGCCTCGCGGACGAACGCCGGGGTGCCCGGTGCGACGGCGACCCGCGTGACGGTCGCCCCGGCCTCCTCGAGCCCCTCTTGAAGCACCACGTTTCTCGGGTAGCTGGGATCGAAGGCGCCGAAGAACGCGACCTTCACCGGTCCTCCTGCGGCCGGACCTCGTCCTCCCAGCGCCGGGCGTACTTGGTGAACACGGAAAATGCCGCCAGCATGCAGAGGACGATTCCGTGCCGCCCCTCGCGGAACCCTCCCTCGAGCACGTACATGCGGAAGAACCGCATCCAGGGACGAACCAGGAGCCGCGCCGCGGAAGCGCGGATTCCGCGCTGCTTGAGATCCGCCGCCGACCACTTCGTGTACCGGGAGAACTTCTCGAAGTAGCGGTCGAGGTCGGCGTACGTTTCGTGCGTGAGTCTCTCCTCGAGCTTCCCGACGCGCCCTTCGATTCGGACCTCCGCATGGACGTGGAGCGGCTCGTACGCCCCCTTCGTCCGATCGAAGAGCCGCAGCACCTTGTCGCGCTGCCATCCCGCCGACCCGATCGGCCTCCCCAGGAACCGGTTCGCGCGCCGGATCCAGTAACCGTCCGCGCGGGCGGGATCGGCGAGGACCCGCTCGATCTCCTTCCGGAGCGCGGGCGTGACCCGCTCGTCGGCGTCGACAATCAGCACCCAGCGGTGCGTGAGCTGCGGGATCGCCCAGTTCTTCTGCGCGGCCGAATTCACGTACTCGTGCTCGAGCACCCGATCGGCGATCGATCGCGCGATCGGCACGGTCCGGTCGGTGCTTCCCGAATCGACGACCACGACCTCCTCGGCCCACCGCACCGATTCCAGGCAGGCGCGGACGTTCGGCTCCTCGTTCCGGGTCGGAACAAGAACGCTCAGCGGCTCGCGCACGGCGCCTCCCGCGCTGCTCCCCGCAGCAGCGTGCGCGCGGCGGAGATCACCCGCTCCGCCGGAAGATCCCGCATACACCGCATGTGGCGCTCCCCGGGCAGCGGGCAAGTATTCGCGTTGCAGTGAAGGCAATCGAGTCCGTCGACCTCGATCACGGTGTGCGGCCCGTCGGGGGGCTGCCACGTCGCCGGGTTCGTGGGGCCGAAGATCGTGACGGTGGGCACGCCCAGCGCGACCGCGACGTGCTTCGGGCCCGAATCGTTCCCGATCCAAAGGGCGCACCTCGCCAAGAGTGCTCCCAGCTCCTGCCATCCGGTTGGAGGCGCGAGCAGCGACGGCGCCCGCATTCGGGCCCGGCAGGCTTCCGCGTCCGCCCGCTCTCCCGGCCCCCACATCCAGACCACGGTTCCCTCCGGGGCCAACGCGTCCATGACCGCCGCGAATCGATCGGGGAGCCATGTCTTCGCGGGCCAGGAGCCGGCGGGAAGGCATGCGATCAGGGGCTTCTCGCGATCGACCCCGGACGCCGACATCCACCGATCGACGGCCTCCACCGCGGCGTCGCAGACGTGGAACGTGAGCCCCACGCCGCGCGGGGCGATGCCGAGCGCCCGCACGAAGTCGAGCGCGGCTTCGGAGGCGTACCGGAGAATGGGACGACCGTCCGGGCCGATCGGCTCGCGGGGGAGCGCCAAGGTATAGGCCCACCTCCGGCCGGCGAGGTCGTAGCCGAGGCGGATCCTCGCCCGGGTGAGCGCCGACATCGCGGCGCTCCAGGGGTTCGAGATGAGGTCGAGGACCGCGTCGTACCCGCCCAGGGCGAGCCGCGCGTAGAGGGCAGCCTGCGATGCAAGCGAGCGCGGGTCGAAGTCGAGCACGCGATCGACGTCCGGGTTCCCTTCCAAGATTTCGCTTAGGCCGCGCGCTGTCAGGACCTCGATCCGGGTCGCGGGAAGCGCCGACCGAAGGGCGCGCAGGGCAGGCGTCGCGAGGATAAGATCGCCGCCCGCGCGATGCCGGATCACGAGGATGCGCCGCGCCCCGTCAAGCGCTGGCAACGGCTCCCTCCGCGACGTTCAGGGCCCGGGCCGTCGCGCGGAGGGCCTCGCCGACGCCGATCCAGTCGAGGCAGTCCATCCGGTCGCATTCATGGCGATGGCAGGGGCGGCACCAGATCTCCTTGCAGAGGAGCTGGTGCCGGCCCGCGGGATCGTCGTAGGGGAACCAGATCTTCGGCACGGTCGGCCCCA
The DNA here is from genome assembly GCA_005893305.1 of Candidatus Eisenbacteria bacterium. Lineage (NCBI taxonomy): Bacteria > Candidatus Eiseniibacteriota > Candidatus Eiseniibacteriota bacterium. The sequence continues at coordinate 40,774 of VBOZ01000028.1, forward strand.
GGATCCCCACGGTCGGGACCCCGAGCGCCGGCCCCGCGTGGAGCGGGCTGCCGTCGTTGGTGACGAGCGCGTCGAGGGACGCGACGACCGCGAAGTAGTCCCGGAGTGGGAGATCAGCAATCACGGGAGCATCCGCGCGCACGTGCTCTCGCCCCTCCGGGCGCGCGTCCGGGCGCGCGCCGGCGGCGACCCTGCGGGCCAAGGCCGTCTCGCCGGGACCGGCCAGCACGACCCCCCTCGCCCCGATCGTCGAAAGCGCTCGAAGCAGCGCCTGGAACCTCTCCTCGGGCCATCGCTTGGCCGGCCAGCGATTTCCGACATGCAGTCCAACCCGGGAGCCCCCACCGGGAAGCGCCGAGTCGAGAATCGCGGCGCCGCGCGCCCGCTCGTCGGCCGACAGGTGAATTCTGGGTTGCCCGCGCCTGATTGGGGACGGGACGCCCAGCGCGCGGAGCGCGAGGAGATGATGGTCCACGGCCGAGATCGCCTCGACCACGGGCGGAATCGAGTGGGTGTAGAGGCGCCGCCTCGCCCTCCGGCCCTGGCCGACGCGAACGGGCGCGCCGGTCCAGCAGGCGATGAGGGCGCTTCGTGGATTGCCGTAAAGGTCGATCACCCAGTCGTACCGCGCCCGGCGAAGGCCGAGCAGAAGGTCCGGCGGCGCGGGAAATCCCGGCCAGCTTCGGGGATCGAATCGAAAGACCCGACGGAGTGCGGGGTGCCCGATGGCCGCCTGCGCGGGCGCCTCCTCGGCCAGGTAGTCGATCTCGGCGTGCGGGTAGATCTCGTGGATCGCTTCGACGAGCGGAAGCGAGAGGATGACGTCGCCGATCTGCCGGAGCCGCGTGACCAGCACGCGCCGCGGCGGGTCCGGCGGAGCGTTCTTGGGCGCGCCGTCAGCGGGGGCGCGACCCATGCGCTTCCCGTGGTCCCTGGGGTGCCGCGGATTGGATCGCGCGGATGATCTCGCTCGAGGCGTGCCGCTTGGGGTCGCCCACGATCACGGTGCGGATCTTGAGCTCCCGGGCGACCGCGCGCTCGGGCACCGTGTCCTCGGTGTAATCGGTCCCCTTCGCGTGGACCGCGGGCCGGAGCTGTCGCAAGAGCGGCTCCACGGTGTCCTCCTCGAACCACGTCACCCAGTCGACGCATCCGAGCGCCGCGACCATCTCAAGCCGCTCCTCCAAGGGAATCACCGGCCGCCCCGGTCCTTTGAGCCGGCGCGCCGACGCGTCCGAGTTGACCGCGACCACGAGCGAGCGCCCCGCCGCGCGGGCGCCCTCCAGATAGCGGACATGCCCCACGTGGAGAACGTCGAAGAGTCCATTGGCCAGCACGAGGCCTTCCCGGAGCCCAGGATTCGCCACCAGCCGGGCTTCGAGGGTTCCCGCGTCCACGACCTTCGATTCGCTCACGACTGCTCCTTAGGAACGGGATGGCGGCGAATGGCCGACTCCAGCTCCTCCCGATCGACCGTGGCGGTGCCGCGCTTCATCACCACCACCGACGCGGCGTAGGTCGCGAGGAGCGCCGCCTCGAGATGGGTGGCACCCGCCGCGAGCGCGAGGGCTGCCGCCGCCGAGACCGCGTCGCCCGCGCCGGTCACGTCGGCGACGTCGGAAGTGCCGACGATGGGGATGCGGACGGATCTCCGCCCCCTCTCGAAGAGGAGCATGCCGTCGCTGCCGCGCGTGATCCAGACGCTCCGCGCGGAGGCCCGGCGCATCAGCTCCTCGCCGGCTCTCCTGAGCGCGGGGACCTCGAGCGACGGAAGATGGAACGCCTCCTGGATCTCGTGCTCGTTCGGCGTGAGCAAGGTCGCGCCGCGGTACGAGCGGAGCGCGTAGCGCGAGTCCACCACGACCGGGATCTTGGCCCCGCGCGCGGCGCGAAGCGCCTTGTCGCGGGTCGCCGCGCCAAGAACACCGTAGCCGTAGTCGGAGAAGAGCGCGGCGCGCGCGCCCCGGATCGCCCGCGTCGCCGCGCGCGCGAGCGCGCGCTCCCCGGCCTCGGGGAGCGTGTCGCGGTGCCCGCGGTCGAGGCGCACGATCTGCTGCCGCGAGGTGTGGCTCGAGCCGGCGAGCACCCGGGTCTTCACGACCGTGCCGGCGCCACCGTCCCGGAGCAGCCAGCGGCGATCGAGCCCGCGCGTCCGAAGGGCGCGCGCCAGCGCGACGCCGGCCGGGTCCCTCCCCACGCGTCCCACCAGCCGCGGGCGGCCGCCCAGCGATCTCACGTTCATGGCGGCGTTCGCCGCGCCGCCAGGCACCGCGCGCTCCTCCTCGAATTCTAGAATCAGGACCGGCGCTTCACGCGAGATCCGCGAGGATCGGCCCACCCAGTAGCGGTCGAGGACCACGTCCCCCACCACCGCGACCGTCTGCCCTTCCATCAATCTCGCGAGCGCGAGAAGCCGGTCGCGGTCCACGGCCGCAGGCTTCATCGACGGCTCCGCGACGCCGCGAGGTCGGTGAGGCGCGACCGGGCCATGCGATCGGCGGACCGGACCGCTTCGAGGTCGGTCACCGCCGCGGGCCGATGCTCGTCCAAGACCTCGTCGACGAGGCGGGTCAGATCCTCGAACCCGATCGCGCCCGCGAGGAAGAGGCGCACCGCTTCCTCGTCGGCGGCGTTGAGCGCGGCGGGCGCCGTCCCGCCGAGGGCGAGCGCCTTTCGCGCGAGGCCGAGGCCAGGCGAGCGGGCCGGATCGGGAGCCTCGAACTCGAGGCCCTGGAGCGCCGTGACGTCGAGGCGCGGAAGCGAGGAGCTCCAGCGCTCCGGATAGCTCATCGCGTAGAGGAGCGGCAAACGCATGTCGGGACGCGAGAGCTGGGCGACCATGGAGCCGTCGACGAACTCGACCATGGCGTGGACGATCGATTGGGGATGGACGAGGACCTCGATCCGCTCCGGCGGAATCCCGAAGAGCCAGCGCGCCTCCACGATCTCGAATCCCTTGTTCATGAGCGTCGCGCAGTCGACCGTGATCCGCTCGCCCATCGACCAGGTCGGGTGGCGCAGCACTTCCTGGGGAGTCGCCCCTCGAAGCGTGGTCACGTCGCGCCTCAAGAAGGGCCCTCCCGACGCGGTCAGGATCAGCCGGCGCACGTCGTCGGCCGCGGCCCCACCCAGACATTGATGGAGCCCGCCGTGCTCGGAGTCGACGGGGAGGATCGTGCCACCGTGCTCCTTCGCGATCGCGACGAGAAGCTCGCCTGCGAGCACCACCGATTCCTTGTTCGCGAGCGCGACGCGCTTACCGGCCTGAAGCGCCGCCACGGTCGGCCCGAGCCCCGCGCTCCCGACGAGCGCGTTCACGATCACGTCCGCATCCGCATCCGACGCGAGGCGCGCGAGGCCCTCTTCCCCCTCGAGCACCTCGCCCCGGAAGCTGCGTCGCGCGCGCGCGGCCGCCTCGGGATCGGCCAGCGCGATCCGCGTCACGCCGAATTCCTCCGCGGCCGGAACCAATGCCGCGTCGTTCGAGCGGGCGGCCATCGAGACGAACCGAATACGGCCGCGGAACTCCCGCGCCAGCTCCAGAGCCGAAGCGCCGATCGAGCCGGTCGCGCCGAGAAGCGCCGCGCGGATCATCCGCCGAGCACCCGGAAGATCAGGTAGTAGTAGACGATCGGGGCCGTGAAGAGAACGCTGTCGAAGCGGTCGAGGACGCCGCCATGGCCGGGGATCAGCCGCGAGGAGTCCTTCGTCTCCACGTCGCGCTTCAGAAGCGACTCCACCAGATCGCCGAGCTGGCCGAACACGCCCACCAGGACCCCGAGCGCCACCGCGTCGAGCGGAGTGAGATAGCGCGCGAACCACGCGCGCGCCGCGAATCCCGCACCGATCGCGACGAGGAGGCCGGCTGCCGCGCCCTCTACCGATTTCGCGGGGCTGATCGAGGGCATCAGCTTGATCCGGCCGAACGCCCGGCCGAACGCGTACGCCGCGGCGTCGCAGATCCAGGTGAGAAAGAACGGAAGCAGCGCGAACGACATCCCCTCGATATAGGGCCGCCCGAACGCCGCAGGCAGCTCGCGAAGGGCGACCAGATGCGTGCCGAGCCATCCGATGTAGAGGACCCCGAGGAACGTGGCCGCGCTGTTCGCGATGGCTTCCTTCCCCGCGCCCCGCCGAAGCTCCGCCAGCAGGACCGCGCCGATCAGCACCGTGAGGAACGCGTCCCCGTGCCACTCCTCGAACCGGTGCGTCCGCGCGCGGAAGTAGGCCGCCACGGGCAGGAGGAGCCCGGCGAACATCCCCGATTTCCAGTGGGGGGAGAGCCCCTTTGCATCGAGGAGGAGGTAGAACTCCCGAAGCCCGAGGCCCACCACGAAGAGGGTGAAGACGAGATAGACGATCCCGCCCACGCGCGCCATGAGGACAAGGAGCGGGAGGAAGATCACCGCGGTCAGGATGCGCGCCGGGAGCGACGCGTCGCGTGCGTCGCTCACAGCGATGTTGCCCTCAATCGGCGCGACCGAAACGCCGGCTCCGGTGCTGGAAGTCATGGACCGCCTGGTAGAGGTGCTTCCGGCGAAAGTCGGGCCACAGGGTGTCGGTGACCCAGAACTCCGAGTACGCGGCCTGCCAGAGGAGAAAATTCGAGATGCGGAGCTCCCCGCTGGTGCGGATCAGGAGGTCCGGGTCGGGCAGTCCGTTCGTGTCGAGGCGGTGCCGGAAGAACTCCTCGTCGATCTTGCCGAGCGGGATTCGGCGCTCCCGGTCCGCCGTCACGATCCGGCGCGCCGCGTCCACGATCTCGGCCCGCCCACCGTACGAGAGGGCCAGCACGAGGGTCAGCCCGGTCGATTCCGAGAGGAAGCGCTGGGTGTCGCAGAGGATGTCGCGGCTGTGCTTCGGAAGGAGGTCGACGCGGCCGATGGTCCGGAGCTGGACGTCGTTCTTCTTCAGCTCCTCGCGCTCCTGGAGCAGCACCTGCTCGAGAATCCGCATGAGCCCGCTCACCTCGCGCGGCGTGCGCTCCCAGTTCTCGAGCGAGAAGGTGTAGAGCGTGAGGACCTTGACCTTGAGCTCGACGCACCCCTCGACCACCTCCCGGACCGAGCGGCGGCCCGCCTGATGTCCCATGAGGCGCGGGAGGCCGCGCCGCTTCGCCCATCGACCATTCCCATCCATGATGATCGCGATGTGCGCGGGAACTTCACGCCGGAGGATCTGCTCGAGCGTCGGCGTCTTGGCGGAAAGGCTCATCGAAGGGCCGGGCGAATCGCGGTGCGCCGCGATTCCAGGGTCTCAGACCTCCATGACTTCGGCCTGCTTCTTGTGAAACAGATCGTCCAGCAGGGCAATGTAGCGGTCGGTCAGCTTCTGGATCTCAGCGAGCGTCTTCTTGCTGTCATCTTCGGAGATCTTGTGCTCCCGTTCCAGCTTTTTCAACTCGTCGTTCGACTCGCGGCGGATCGTCCGGACGCGCACGCGGCCGTCCTCCACGATCTTCCCGAGCACCTTGACGAGGTCCTTCCGCCGCTCTTCGGTCAGGGGCGGCAGGGACAAGCGCACAACGGTGCCGTCATCCACCGGGTTCAGACCAAGGTCGGACTTCTGGATCGACTTGACGATCTCCGGCAGGACCGTCCGCTCCCACGGCTGGATTACGAGGAGCCGGGCTTCCGGCGCGCTCACGCTCGCGACCTGCTGGAGCGGGACGGGGTTCCCGTAGTACTCCACCTTGATCCCGTCGAGGAGGGACGTCGTCGCCTTGCTCGTGCGAATGGTGGCGACCTCATGGCGGATCGTATCGACCGCCTTCTTCATCCGCTCTTCGGCTTCCTTGACGCGCTTCGGGTCCATCCTAGACCTCCACGGCCACCCTCGTGCCCACCGTCTCCCCTCGGAGGACGCGGGCCAGGTTTCCGGGCACCGTTACGTTGAAGACGATGATGGGCAGCCGGTTTTCCATTCCCATCGTGAACGCCGTCTGATCCATGACGTTGAGCCGCCGCTCGATCGCTTCCCGGTAGCGCAGAACCTCGAAGCGGGTCGCGGCCGGATTCCGCCTGGGGTCGTCGGTGAAGACCCCATCCACCTTCGTCGCCTTCAAGAGCACGCTGGCCCCGATCTCCACCGCTCGCAGCACCGCCGCGGTGTCGGTCGTGAAGTAGGGGTGGCCCGTCCCCGCGGCCAGGATGACGACCCGGCCCTTCTCCAGATGCCGCACCGCGCGCCGGCGGATGTAGGGCTCGGCCAGCGAGCGCATCTCGATCGCGCTCAGCACGCGCGTGGTCAGACCGCGGTGCTCCAAAGCATCCTGGAGCGCGAGCGCGTTGATGACCGTGCCGAGCATCCCCATGCTGTCGGCGGTCGTGCGATCGAGCTCGTCCCCGGCCGCGGCGGTTCCGCGGATGATGTTTCCGCCGCCGATGACGACCCCGATCTCAACGCCCCCGACGCTGCCTTCGCGAAATTCGTCGGAGATCCGGCCCAACGCGACGGCATCGATCCCGTTGCCCGCGGTCCCTGCCAATACCTCGCCGCTCAGTTTGACGAGTACGCGCCGGCGCCCCGAGACCACGGCGGTCAGGCGTCCCCGATCCGGAATTTCGCGAAGCGGCGCAGGACGATGTTCTCGCCCAGCTTCGCGATCGCCTCGTCGATCAGGTCCTTCACCTTCCGGTCGGGGTCACGGATGTACGGCTGCTCGAGGAGGCAGATCTCCTCCAGAAACTTCTCGATCTTCCCGTCCACGATCTTCTGCAAGATGGCGTCGGGCTTGCCGGACGACCGCGCCTGCTCCATCAGAATCGCGCGCTCCCGCTCGAGCAGCGCCGGATCCACGCCCGAGCGATCCACCGCCTGGGCGTTTGTCGCGGCGACCTGCATGGCCAGATGGCGCACGAGAGTCCGGAAATCGTCGGTCCGCGCCACGAAGTCGGTCTCGCAGTCGACCTCGATCAGAACCCCGACCTGATCCCCGGGGTGGATGTAGGCGTGGACGATTCCCTCGCGGGCCGCGCGTCCCGATTTCGACGAAGCTCGCGCCATCCCGCTCTTTCGAAGAACGTCGATCGCGGACTCGATGTCGCCCTTGGCCTCCGCCAGGGCCTTCTTGCACTCCATCATCCCCGCGCCGGTCCGGTCGCGCAGCTCCTTGACGAGCGAGGCGGTGATCGTCATTCGTTACTCCTTCCTTCTGTTTTGATTCTTTTTCGGGTGGGTTCGGTCAGGCGCTCGCGACCGCGTTCGCTTCCGGCGGCGCGGCGGCTCCCGCCGCGGCCGCTTCGGCCGCCAGGTCCGCACCCTCCTGTGCTTCCTGCCGCGAGGTGAGGAGCGTATCGCTGACGAAACGAGCGAAAACGCGGATCGCGCGAATGGCGTCGTCGTTCCCCGGCAGCGGGAAGTCGATGACGTCGGGATCGCAGTTCGTATCGACGACCCCGATGACCGGAATCGCGAGGCGGTTCGCCTCGGCCACGGCGATTCGCTCCTTCTTGGTGTCGATCACGAAGACGGCGGCCGGGAGCGCCGCCATCTCCTTGATGCCCGTGAAGATCTTCTCGAGACGCGTCCGCTCCTTGCCGATCTGGGCCTGCTCCTTCTTCGAGAGCTTCTCCAGCGTCCCGTCGGCGTCCATCTTCTCGATTTCCTTGAAGCGGCGGATGTTCGACTTGATGGTCTTGAAGTTGGTGAGCATCCCGCCGAGCCACCGCTCGTTCACGTACGGCATGCCGCAGCGAGTCGATTCCTCCATGATGGAATCCTTCGCCTGCCTCTTCGTTCCAACGAAGAGGACGGTGCCGTTCCGCTTCGCGATGCCCTCGAGGAGAATGCGCGCGTCGTGGAGCGCTTTGAGCGTCTTCTGCAGATCGATGATGTAGATCCCGTTCCGCTCGATGAAGATGAACTTCTTCATCTTGGGGTTCCAGCGGCGGGTCTGGTGCCCGAAGTGGACTCCCGCTTCGAGCAGCTCCTTCATGCCGATGTCAGCCAATCGTAGATCCTCCGGTCTTGTGCCTCCGCCCCATCGTTCCGCGCGGCCCCCTCTCGGGAGACCTGCCGCGCCGGCCCGGGGCGTGTGAAGTAGCGGCCCCGGCTTTCGGGACCGCCTGACGACCTGTTACCGCTTCGAGAACTGGAAGCGCTTGCGGGCTCCCGCCTGTCCGTACTTCTTCCGCTCCTTCATCCGAGCGTCGCGGGTCAGGAAGCCCTCCTTGCCGAGGAGGCCGCGCAGGGTGGGATCCATGATCTGGAGCGCGCGCGCCACGCCGAGCGAGATCGCGCCGGCTTGGCCGGCGTGACCGCCGCCGTGGACCTTCGCGTGTAGATCGAATTTCTCGATCGTGTTGGTCACGGCGAGTGGGCCGATGGCATGCCGGCTCAGCGTGATCCGCGAAAAGTACCGGTCCAGGTCGACCCCGTTGACCGTTCGCTTGCCGGAGCCCGGCTCGAGGCGCACCCGCGCCACCGATGTCTTTCTCCGTCCGGTGCCAAGAAACAGTGTGGCCAGTGTCACTCACCTCCCGTCATGAGCTTGCCGTTCGACCACGGAAACGGGCGCGGCGTCTGCGCCACGTGCGGGTGGTCGGTTCCGGCGTAGATCTTGAGTTTCTTCATCATCGCCCTGCCGAGCCGGTTTCGAGGGAGCATCCCCTTCACCGCGAGGCGGACGATCTCCTCCGGCTGATCCGCCTGCAGATCGCGGAACCGGGTGAGCGAATGCCCGCCCGGATAGAGCGAGTGACGGAAGTAGATCTTGTTGTCGCGCTTCCGTCCGGTCACACGCACCTTCTGCGCGTTGATCACGATGACGTGATCCCCGACATCCAGGTGCGGTGAGTAGGTCGGCTTGCGCTTCCCTTTCAGGACGCTCGCGATCTCGCTCGCCAACCGTCCCAAAATTTGCCCCTCGGCATCCGCGACGAACCAATCTTGGCGGATCTCCGAGGCGCGCACCGAATACGTGCCCATCCGACGACCTCCGTTAGCTGGGTTAGAAGGACCAAACGCAAGAGGTTACCAAGCCCGCGCCGGGCGTGTCAATCGGCTCCGAGCGCATAGGGCGGGCCCCGGAAGAGGCCCCGGTCCGTGACGATGGCGCTGATATGCCGTGCAGGCGTCACGTCGAACGCGGGATTTCGGGCCTGAACCCCCTCCGGCGCGGCGGGAACTCCCCGGATCCGAACGACTTCGGACGGATCGCGCTCCTCGATCACGATCCCCGACCCGTCCGCCGTCCCGGGATCGATCGTGGACGAAGGCGCGACCACCACGAAGGGAACGCCGGCCTCCCGGGCCGCGAGCGCCAGCCCGAGGGTCCCGATCTTGTTCGCCGTATCGCCGTTTCGGGCGATGCGGTCGGCCCCGACCAGGACACCCTGGATCCCCTCCCGGAGGATCGTATGCGCGGCGGCGGAATCGACGATCAGCCGCACCCGAACCTCCGCGCGCTGAAGCTCGAACGTCGTGAGGCGCGCGCCTTGGAGGAGCGGCCGCGTCTCCGTCGCCCACACTTCGATGCCGCCGGGGCGACGTCGATTTAGCTCGAGCAGAACCGCGAGGGCGGTGCCCCCGCCTCCGGTCGCGAGGCCGCCGGTATTGCAGTGCGTCAGGAACCGGGTCTCCGATGGGAAGAGCGTGGCCCCGTGCGTCGCCATGGCGCGCGACGCCGCCCGGTCCTCTTCCCAGATCGCGAGCGCCTCCGCGCGGACCGCTTCGGTCCAGCGGTTGGGATCGCCCTTCTCACCGCCGCTCTGGAGCACCTTCCGCGCGACTCCCAGGACTCGATCGACCGCCCAGGCGAGGTTGACCGCGGTCGGGCGCGACGCGACGAGAACGCCGCCGGCCTTCGCGAGTCGCGCCATCCGCTCCGCCACGGAACCGCCGCGGGATCCCTCGACCGCCAGCGCGAGCGCGGCTGCGATTCCGATCGCCGGCGCGCCGCGCACCTGGAGCCGCGCGATCGCGGCCGCCATCGCGTCGGCGTCGCGCACGTCGATCCACTTCTCCTCCCCGGGCAAGAGCGTCTGATCGAGGACGAGAACGCGGTCGGGCTCGAAGCGGAGAGGATCCAGCGTCACGCTCCCGGGATCGGGGCCGCCCGAAGGAGGCCGAGGAGGTGTTTCAGGTAGCTCAAGGGGAGCCCGACGACGTTGGAATAGGAGCCCTCGATCGCCTCGACGTAGAGGGCGCCGAAGCCCTGCACCGCGTACCCTCCAGCCTTGTCCAGCGGCTCCCCCGTCGCGACGTAACGCCGGATGTCCTCCGGCTCGAGCTGCGCGAACTTGACGATGCTTCGTTGGGCTCCGCCGACCGAGCGCCCTTCGGCGGGGTCGAGCACGAAGATCCCGGTCCACACTTCGTGGATCCGTCCCGAGAGGAGCGTGAGCATCCGCACGGCGTCCTCCGACCCTCCCGGTTTCCCCAGAATCACGCGGTCGATCGTCACGATCGTGTCCGCGCCGACATAGACCGAGCCGGCTGCCGTGCCGGCGCGCTCTTCCTCGGTCCACGCCGCGCGCGCCTTTGCCTCCGAGAGCCGGAGCACGTGCGCCTCCGCGCGCTCGTCCGGCTCCGCGCGCTCGTCCACGTCGACCGGGTGGGCCGCGAAGTGGGCGCCCACGAGGGTGAGCAGCTCCGTCCGCCGCGGCGAGCGGGACGCGAGCACGATCCTCGGTCCGAGCGGATTGATCAAGTTCGCGCGCACGAGCCGCTCACCCTCCCGGGCTCTCGAGGAGGAATGTCGCTGGGCCCCGGTTCACGAGATCCACCTCCATCGACGCGCCGAACTTCCCGCGCTGGGTCGGGACGCCGTGCGAGGCGAGCGCCTCGCAGAAGCGCTCGAAGGCAGGTTCCGCCTCCTCCGGCCGGGCCGCGGGCTCGAACCCGGGCCTCCGCCCGCGCGACGCGTCGGCGTAGAGGGTGAACTGCGGCACCACCAGCGCTTCTCCCGCGATTTCCCGAACCGACCGATTCATCTTCCCCTCGGCGTCTTCGAAAATTCTGAGCTCGGCGCACCGCTCCGCCAGCCGCTCGGAGGCGCCCGCGACCTCTCCCGCCTTCACGCCGAGAAGGATCAGGAGCCCCGCTCCGATGCGCGCCACCTCCGCGCCGTCGACCCGGACCGAGGCCTTGGTCACTCGCTGAAGGAGCGCCCTCACGAGGCGAGGCCGGCCGCCCCGCCGCGCGGCTTCCCGAATACCTGCTCCCGCTCCACCCCCTCCACTCCGTCCACCTGCTCCACCGCCTTCATGACCAGTCGAAGGTGCGCCAGGTCACGGACCTCGACGACGAACGCCCCGCGGGCGTTCCGGTCGCTCGCCTTGATCCCCGCGGTGCGGATGTTGGTGTTCGTGGTCGCGATCGCCTTCGCGATGTCGGCGAGGAGACTCTTCCGGTCGACACCGTAGATCGAGAGCTTGACCGAGAACGATCCGTCCGCGGCCTCGCCCCAATCGACCATCACCCTCCGCTCCGGCGCCACGCGCCCGTCGAAGGTGTTCGGGCAGTCGGTGCGGTGCACGGTGACGCCCCGCCCCCGGGTCACGATGCCGACAACCGGATCGCCGGGGACCGGCTGGCAGCACTTGGCGTAGCTGACCATCAGGTTGTCGACGCCCTGAATCCGGACGCCGCGTCCCGGGCGCCCCGTGATCGCGCGGAACGTCTCGAGGGAAGCCTCCTTGATCCGCTGCACGGGTCCGATTCCGCCGGGGAACCAGCGCGTGAGGACATGCGCCACCGAGACGGTGCCCGATCCGACCGCCGCGTGGAGCCCGGGGAGGTCTTCGTAGCCCATCGCCCGCGCGAGATCCTCGATGGAGACCGAGGGAGGCGGAGCCAGGCGGCGGCGGCGTAGCTCCCGCTCGATCATCTCCCGACCCAGGGCGACGCTGTCCGCCTGCTCCGAGATCTTGAGCCAATGGCGGATCTTGGTCCGCGCGGCCGTGCTCCGGACCACCTTGAGCCAGTCGCGGTTCGGTTTCCCCGCCGGCGAGGTGATGATCTGCACCGAGTCGCCGCTCCGAAGCTCGTAGCGAAGCGGAACGATCCGGCCGTTCACCTTGGCGCCGACGCAGTGGTGGCCGACCTCGGTGTGGATCTGGAACGCGAAGTCGATCGGCGTCGACCCTCGCGGCAGCCGTCTCAGATCGCCCCGCGGCGTGAAGACGAAGACCTCGTCCTGATAGAGCGAGGTCTTGAGGAACTCCATGAACTCGTCGGGGTCGCCCGCGTTCGACTGCCAATCGAGGTTGCGCAGCATCGGCGCGAGCTTCCCGAGCACCTCGGAGTCGCTCCGATGGCCGCCTTCCTTGTACCTGTAGTGCGCCGCGACGCCCAGCTCGGCGACCAGATGCATCTCCTGCGTGCGAATCTGGAACTCGACCATCAAGCCGCCCGGCGCGACGACGGTCGTGTGGAGCGATTGGTACATGTTGGTCTTGGGCGTCGCGATGTAGTCCTTGAACCGCCCGTGCACCGGGGTGAAGAGGTCGTGGACCACGCCGAGGACCCGGTAGCAGTCGGCGTTGTCCTGCGTCAGAACCCGCACGCCGAGAAGATCGAAGATCTCCTCGAAGAGGCGGCCCTGCGCCTTCATCTTCCGGTATATGGAATCGAGGTGCTTGGGCCGGCCGACCACGTCGGCCTTGATCCCGAGTGAGAGGAGCCTCTCCCGGACCGGCTGCATGACCGCGGCGACCAGGCCCTCCCGCTCCTCCCGCTTCAGGGCCACCTTCTGGCGGATCTCCTGGTATGCCTGGGGATCCAGGTACTTGAGCGAGAGGTCCTCCAGCTCCCACTTGATGCGCGCGATCCCGAGCCGGTGCGCGAGCGGCGCGTAGATCTCGCGGGTCTCCCTCGCGATCCGGTCCGCGCGCGGAGCTTCGAGCGCCTGGAGCGTGCGCATGTTGTGGAGGCGATCCGCGAGCTTGATCAGGATGACGCGCAGGTCCCGCGCCATCGAGAAGAGCATCTTGCGGAAGTTCTCGGCCTGCTCCCTCTCGGGGCGGTCGAAGTGGAGGCCGCTGATCTTGGAGACGCCGTCCACGAGAGCCGCGACCTCCCGACCGAACGCGCGCTCGACGTCTTTGAGGCTGACCTCCGTGTCCTCGACCACGTCGTGGAGCATCGCCGCCTGAACGAGCGTCTCGTCTGCGCCGGGCCCGAGGAGATCGGCCAGGATCGTGGCGACGGCCAGGCAATGGGTCACATACGGCTCGCCCGAGAGGCGGACCTGGGTCCCGTGGGCTTTGACGGCGAAGTCGTACGCCGCGCGGACCGTGTCCGAGTTGATGGCGCGGCCGGTCCGCTTGAGCGCGTCGAGGAGCGGTCCCAGGGGATCAGCGGGGACCGAAGTCATGGCTACCGGATCTGAATGTCGCGCAGCTTCAGCTGGAGCCGCGCCCGGTTTTGCCAGACGTTGATCGTCGGGACGAACGCGATCGACACCCGGCCCATGTCCGACTGGATCGGACCGGCGAAGTGCCCCATCCCGAACCCGATGCAGTCGATCTCGCGGCCGTTCTGCCTGAGGCTCAGCTTCAGGTGGTTCCGGCTCACCACCATGGGCGGCGACGCGAGGCGGACGTTGTCGGCCACGAAGAGCGGCTCGGCATTCCCGATTCCGAACGGGGAGAGACGGTCGAGGAACTCGACGAGCTCCTCGTTGCAGTCGTCGAGCGAGAGCGGGCCGTCGATCGAGAGCTTCGGGATGAAGTCATCCGCCTGAAGCCGGGCCGCCACCACGCCGCAGAGCTTCTCCCGAAGCTTCTCCATGTGCTCCGCCCGGACCGTGAGACCGGCCGCGTAGCTGTGGCCGCCGAATCCGATCAGGTACTCCCGGCACTCTTGGAGCGCCTGGCAGACATCGAACCCGGGGATGCTTCGGGCCGAGCCCTTCCCCTCGTCCTCGTCCGCGGCGACGAGAATGGTCGGACGGTGGAATCGCTCCACGAGCCGCGACGCGACGATCCCCAGCACGCCGGGGTGCCAGCGATCGGACCAGAGGACGATCGCCGGCGGGAGATTCGGCCCCAGCCGTCGGAGCTGCTCCAGCGCGTCCTCGAGCGTCTGCTCGTCGATCTTTTTCCGGTTCGTGTTGTCCTCTTCCAGACTCTCCGCGATGATCGTGGCCTCCTGCGGCTCGGTCGAGAGGAGGAGCCGCACGCCGCTCTCCGCGTTCCCAAGCCGGCCGGCCGCGTTGATGCGCGGCGCGAGGATATAGGCGACGTGACCGCTCTCGACCCGACGCGCCTTGAGCCCCGCCACTTCCTTGAGCGCCACGATGCCCGGCTTTGTCGAGGTGCAGATCTGGTCCAATCCGATCTTCGCGAAGATCCGGTTCTCTCCCCGAAGCGGAACGACGTCCGCGATCGTGCCGAGCGCGACCAGGTCCAGGTGCTCCTTGACGAACGACTCGGGCAAAGCGCCGGGCCTCGACGCGACCAGGCCCTGGACCAGCTTGAGCACGACGCCGACGCCCGAGAGCTCCTTGAACGCGTACGGGCAATCCTTCCGCTTCGGGTTCAGGACCGCCGCGGCCGCGGGGATCTCGCCGAGCGGCTCGTGGTGATCGGTGACGATGACCTCGATGCCGTGCTGGCGGGCCAGCTCCACCTCCGCGGTCGCGGTGATGCCGCAGTCGGCGGTGATCACGAGCTTTGTTCGCCGCTTCCGCGCCACGTCGACCCCGCGCACCGAGAAGCCGTAGCCGTCCCGGATCCGGTCGGGAATGAAGTAGGTGACCTTGGCCCCGAGGCGTGTCAAAGCGGACGTTAGGAGCGAGGTCGCGGTGATCCCATCGACGTCGTAGTCGCCGTAGACGAGCATCGCCTCCCGCTCATCCACCGCCTTCCAGATCCGATTCACGGCCAAGTCCATATCTCGCATCGTAAATGAATCCAATAACTTGCCTAGAGATGGTTGAAGAAACTCTTGAACCTCGAGCGTGGTGCCGAATCCTCGGTTCGCGAGGAGGGAAGCAAAGGTGTGGGAGAAGCCAAGCTCCGCGGCGAGCTTTACGGCGAGCTCAGGCGCAGCAGGGCTACGGAGCACCCACGTCTTGGGCGTGGAGGCAGGCACGGACAATCCCTTCGTTGGAGGCGCGTGGAACGGCGGAATTCCCTTGAGGCTAACACCTTGAAAAATCAGGGTCAAGGCGTGGTGCAGGGACCGGATTGTTACGAGAGCTTGTAGCCGATCTTCCGGACGAAATCGCGGCGCGCCCTCGCCTGAGCGTCGTCCTCCACGCCGAGGGGCCGCGATCCGTCCATCACTCCCAGGACGGCTCCCTGGTCCCCGTCGCGCGCGACCACGGCCTGCACCGGATTCGCGGTGGCGCAGTGGATCGACACGACCTCGACACAGGCGCGAACGTCGCGGAGGAGATTGATCGGGAACGCCGCCTTGAGAAAGATCAGGAAGGTGTGCCCACACGCGATCTTCCCAAGCTCGTTCTCCGCCGCGACCGTAAGCTCGTCGTCGTTCCCCTCGCTCCGGATCAGCCTCGGGCCCGACGCTTCCGAAAAGGCGACGCCGAAGCGCGCGCCCGGGACCGAGTTGATCACCGTCTCGTAGAGATCCTCGGCGGTCTTGATGAAGTGCGCGTGGCCCAGGATCAGGTTCGCGTCCGCGGGGGTCTCGATCCGCACGAGCTCGAGGGAGGGTGTCACGATCGTCGAAGCCTCCACGTCAGATCAGATATCCGCCCGAAACCGCCAGCGCGGCTCCGGTTATGTAGCTCGACTCCTCCGCCAGAAGAAAGAGCGCGGCGCGCGCGATCTCGTTCGGAGTTCCAAGTCGTCGGGCCGGAATCTTCCGCGCGAGCGCGGCCGCCCGCTTCACCGCGATCCCTGTGCGGATGATTCCCGGCAGGATCACGTTCACCGTGATGCCGTGCGGCGCCTCCTCGTGAGCCACGCTCC
Organism: Candidatus Eisenbacteria bacterium; assembly: GCA_005893305.1. NCBI lineage: Bacteria > Candidatus Eiseniibacteriota > Candidatus Eiseniibacteriota bacterium. Next base: position 56,655 of record VBOZ01000028.1, read on the forward strand.
TCGCGAGGGAGAGGAGCGCCGTCTTGGCGGCGCGATAGGCGTGGGCGCGCGGGGCCGAGCGGATCGCGTCGGCCCCCGCCACGCCGAAGAGCAGAATCCGGCCGTACCGCCTGCGCCGCATTCCCGGGAGCGCCTCCTGCATCGCGATCAGCGGAACGGTCACGTTCGACTGGATCAGCGCCTCCCACCGCTCCGCGGTGAGCCGGGCCATCGGCCCTTCCCAGTAATCCCCCGCCGCGACGACGAGGAGATCCGGCGCGGCCGCGCCGCGCCCCGCCGCCTGTCGGAGGAGGGCCCGCATCCGGGGCGGGCGCCCTGCGTCCGCGCGTACCGTGCGGAGCGGAAGTCCCCGGGCGCGGGCGATCGCTCCGACCTCTGCGAGGGCGGTCTTGCTCCGCCCGACGGCGAGGACGGAGGCCCCCGCGCGAGAGAGCGCCAGCGCCACCGCGCGGCCGAGGCCGCGTGACCCGCCGATGACCAGGGCGGATCGGCCCGCCACTCCCCCGGCGTCCGGGCCGAAGCTTGAGCGATCGTCCAAGTGTGCTACTATAGGACGCTTCGACGCCAAGTCAATCGGACCCCCCAAGGAATCGCGATGAACGACCAGCGCTGGGAAGAGGTGCTCCGCCGCCTCGACAAGCTTTTCGGCGACCTCGAGTTCGACGAAGTCGAGGACGAGGAAACCCACGCGGTGACCGAAACGGCCGTCTGGTCCGGCCCGCAGGGAAAGATGAAGCTCGCCCGCACGACCCGCCCCCTCGTCGTGGACAAGAAGACCCACTTCTCCAGCCGCGTCGGGGGCGGCACCCACGTCGAGTACATCTACTCGAAGACCGAGACCACGAGCAGGGTTCGACTCTTCCGCTGGAAGGAAGCTCTCGCGGATTGGGAAGAGATCGACGCGGCCGAGCTCGGCGTTCCCACCGCGCGCTAGGCTCCGATGGATCGCCACGTCGGCCTGGATCTCGTCCGCATTACCGAATCGGCCGGCCTCGCGTGCGCCCGCTGGATGGGGCGCGGCGACAAGAACGCCGCGGACCAGGCCGCCGTCACCGCGATGCGGAAGGCGTTCGACAACGTCGACATCCGCGGCACCGTCGTGATCGGCGAAGGCGAGCGCGACGAAGCGCCGATGCTCTACATCGGCGAGCAGGTCGGCTCGGGCTGGGGTCCCGAGGTGGACATCGCGCTCGACCCTCTGGAGTGCACCAATTCGGTCGCCTACGGCAGGCCGAACGCCATGTCCGTGATCGCGCTCGCGGCGCGCGGCCACTTCCTCCATGCCCCCGACACGTACATGGAGAAGATCGCCGTCGGTCCCAAGGCGAAGGACGCGATCGACCTCGCCCGCCCCATCGAGGAGAACCTCGAGGCCGTCGCGGCCGCCAAGGGCTACCACTTGGACGACCTGACCGTGGTCGTGCTCGACCGCCCGCGGCACGAAGAGCTGATCCATCGCATCCGGCGGACCGGAGCGCGCATCCACCTGATTCCCGACGGCGACGTGTCGGCCGCGATCGCGACCGCGCTCGATTCGACCGGGGTGGACGTGCTCGTGGGAATCGGCGGAGCCCCCGAGGGCGTCCTCGCCGCGGCCGCGCTCCGCTGCCTCGGCGGAGCCATCCAGGGCCGCCTCCTCTTTCAGAACGACGAGGAGCGCGCTCGCGCGAAGACCATGGGGGTTTCGGACTTCGATCGGATCTACAGCGAGACCGACCTGGCCCGCGGCGACTCGATCATCTTCGCCGCGACTGGCGTCACCGACGGCGACATGCTCGACGGCGTCCGCTTCTTCGGAGAGGGCGCAGAGACCCATTCGATGGTCATGCGCGTGAAGAGCGGCACCGTCCGCACGATCCAGACGAAGTACCGATACTCCCACGACTCGGAAGCCGTGCTACCCGATCTCTCACGTGCCACGTCCACCCGCGGCTGACAAGCCGCTCGACCTGCTCGCGATCGGGGCCCACCCCGACGACGTCGACATCAGCTGCGGCGGCACGCTCGCCCTGGCAGCCGCGCAAGGCTACGCGGTCGGAATCCTCGATCTCACTCGGGGAGAGATGGGCACCAACGGAACGCCGGAAATGCGCGCGTCCGAGGCCGCAGAGGCAGCGCGCATTCTCGGGGCGGCCGGCCGCTGGAACGCAGGGCTCCCGGACGGCGGGATCCGGTCTCAGGATCCGGAACAGGAGCGCCGCCTCGTCGAGCAACTCCGGCAGCTACGCCCCGCGATCCTTCTGACCCACTTTCCGCAAGATCGCCACCCCGACCACGTGCAGGCCTCGCTGATCTCGGAGCGCGCCTCGTATCTCGCGGGTCTCGCCCGTTACAAGGCGGACGGCGAGCCGTTCCGCCCGGCAGCTCGCTTCCACTACGCCTCGCGCGTCGGGTTCAACCCCACGCTCGTCATCGACGTCACGGAGATGTGGGAGAAGAAACGGTTGGCGATGCTCGCGCACAAGAGCCAGGTCACGCAGGAGGTCCCCGGAGTGGCCCCCACCCAGCTCAATCAGCCCGACTTTCTCGAGCGGATCGAATCGCGCATGCGGCACTACGGAGGAATGATCGGGGTCCGCTACGGCGAGCCCTTCTTCTCCGACGCCCCGATGGGCGCCCGCTCCCTCGCCCCGATCTTCGGCGCCCCCCGCCCCGTTCCCGGGGCGTTTACGGGCTGACGGGCACCGACCACACGGTCTCGGGGCGTCAGCGAGATCCAACCTACGGGCGCTTTGCTTGCTCGCGGGGGAGCGGGGCGAGATGCCCGGGCGCGAGTTGAGCCGCGAGACCTTCGAGGCAGCCTCGCATAGTTTGGCCACCGGGCCTATCGCCCCACTCCCTTTTTCCGCTCGCTGCGCAGGCGCCCTGCGGTTGGATCCCGCTGACGTCCTAGGACCGCTGCTTCGAGCTACATTTCACAACGCGCCGTCGATCTCCGACGACAGAGTGCTGTGGCGGCACCGAGTCGGTGGTGTCACAATCGGCGCGTAGCCCCTGCCGGAGGCTGACCCATGCGCACACGACTCGCGATCACTCTCCTCCTTGGACTCGCGACCTCGGGGCAAGCAATGGCTTCCCCGGAGACAGCCGCCGACATCCCTACGAGTCCGCCCCTATCACCCGACCATGTCTTGAAGAGCGATACGCTGGGCTGCGTCCTCACCGTTGAGCCCATCAGTCAAATGTACAGAATTCCAACGATCACGGTCGCGCTCACCAACCAAACCCGCTCCGACATCTATCTTGTCGGCAGCCTCGACGGCTCGGACAGCAAGTGGCGATACCCTCACTGCTACTTCGATGTGATTGGCCCCGACGGCAAACCGGTATCCGGTGCGTGGGTTCTCTGCCCGAGCGTCAACCCACTGGAGGGGAGGGACTTCGTTCGGGTGCCGCCCGGCGGCACGTTCGACCCTTACCATGGGGGAGCAGGGTACCCGTTCTTCGCCGCGCACCAGATCTCACCCTACACATTTCGGGTTCCAGGCAAATACCGGATACGATTCTTCTACTCCACCGCCAGCGAGGTCATGGCCGACTGGGCATGGGATGGGCGAGAGGGACTGACCGAAAAGTTCAGCCTCGTACCCAAGGTGGAGGTGTCGAGCAACGAGGTTGTAGTCGAGGTGGCCCCACCGAGCGAGCTGCGGTAGAGGCGGTCCCGGGACGTCGGCCGGGATCCAACCGCAGGGCGCCTGCGCAGCGAGCGGAAAATGGGAGCGGGGCGATAGGCCCGGTGGCCAAACTATGAGAGGTCGCCTGGAAGGAGTCCCGGCTCAACTCGCGCCCGGGCATCTCGCCCCGCTCCCCCGCGAGCAAGCACAGCGCCCGTAGGTTGGATCGCGGTTGATGTCCCGGGACCGCTACTTCGATGCGCGTTTGCGCGCTAGCGCGCCTTCTTCCGCGCCAGCGCCCGATCCGCCGCCTTCACGATGTCCGGCGCTTTGATTCCGAACGCCGCCATCAGCTCGTCCTGCTTGCCCGACCTGCCGAACCGGTCGTGGACCGCGACCAGCTCCATCGGCACCGGGTGGAGGCGCACGACCGCTTCCGCCACCGCGCCCCCCAACCCTCCGTGGATCTGGTGCTCCTCCGCCGTGACGATGGCCCCGCATTCCCGCGCCGCCCGCTCGATCGCGTCCATGTCGAGCGGCTTGATCGTGTGCATGTTGATGACGCGCGCGCTGACGCCACGCTTCGCGAGCTCTTCGGCCGCGACCAAAGCTTCGTAGACCATCACCCCGCATGCGATCAGCGCGATGTCCTTCCCTTCCCGCATGACGTTCGCCTTGCCCAGCGTGAACGGCGTCTCGGGACCGGTCACGACCGGCACCGGCTCGCGCCCAAAGCGGATGTAGTTGGGGTGGGGATCATCCGCCATCGCCACCGTCGCCTTCCGCGTCTCCCAGTAGTCGCACGGCACGATCATTCGCATGTTGGGAATGGAGCGGACGATCGCGATCTCCTCCATCGCCTGATGGGTCGCGCCGTCGGGGCCGACGCTGATCCCGCCGTGGGCGCCCCCGATCTTCACCGGCAGGTCGGTATAGGCGACGGTCACCCGCATCTGGTCGGCACTCCGGCACGAGGCGAACGCGCCGTACGTCGCGAGGTATGGGATCTTGCCCACCGCCGCGAGGCCTGCCGCGACGCACATCATGTTCTGCTCGGCCACGCCCACCTGAAGGAAGCGGTCCGGAAACTTCTGGGCGA
>VBOZ01000028.1:61440-62627 GCA_005893305.1 Candidatus Eisenbacteria bacterium
CGCTTCATCTCGGGCTTCACGAGATTCACGGCCGGGGCGGCGGCGGTCGGGAGAACCGGGGCGGGCGAGCTCATGCGCTTCCGTTCGCCGACGGCGCGACCGCGCGGGCGGAATGGGACTCCAGCCGGCGGGTCCAGCCCTCCAGCGAGGTGCCGAGCTCCCGGAGCGCCTGCTCCGCCTGCTCCGCGTTGGGCGGCACGCCGTGCCAGCGATAGTCGTCCTCCATGTAGGAGATCCCCTTCCCCATCACCGTGCGGGCGAGGATGACGGAAGGCTTCCCCTTGGTGCGGCGTGCCTCCTCGTACGCTTCGAGAAGCTGCGGAAGGTCGTGCCCGTCCACGTCGATGACGTGCCAGTTGAACGAGCGCCACTTGTCCGCGAGCGGAGCGATCCCCATGACGTCCTGCACGTCGCCGTCGATCTGCTTTCGGTTGTAGTCGATGATCCCGACTAGGTTGTCGAGCTTGTAGTGGGCGGCGAACATCGCCGCCTCCCAGATCTGCCCTTCCTGCTGCTCGCCGTCCCCCATGACGCAATAGACCCGGCGCGGGCTCTTGTCGAACCGCGATCCGTACGCCATGCCGCACGAGACCGAGAGTCCCTGCCCGAGCGAGCCCGAAGAGACCTCGATGCCGGGCGTGTCGTGCTTGCTTGGGTGCCCCTGCAGATGGCCGTGGAATTGGCGGAAGCCGAGGAGGTCGGCCAGCGGGAAGTAACCGCGCTCGGCCATCAGGGAGTAGATCACCGGCGTCACGTGCCCGATCGAGAAGTGCCAGAGATCCCGCCCGGGGTCGTCCAGGCGATCCGGATTGACGCTGAGCTCGTGGAAGAAGAGAACCGTCCCGAAATCGGTCGAGGAAAGCGGTCCGCCGCTGTGGCCGCTCTGCGATCGCGCCAGGAGCGCTATGATGTCGCGCCGCACGAAAAGCGCGCGCTCGCGGAGCTCATCCAAGCTGAAATTGAGCCGTGGCAACTGTTTTCCTCCCTCATCCAGGCCGGACTGGCCAGTCTTTTGACGCTACCGAATCGCCCTCGTGAGGCGCAAGCGAAATCCCGGTCACGCGTTCACGTAGCGCCGGTGGCCGGGATCGGGGATGACGCCGGACCGAAGGGCGCGCGCCACCTCCTCGATTCCGTCCCCGACCCGCTTCGTGGCTCGGAACCCCCATAGGTGCTCGATCCGGTCG
>VBOZ01000029.1:0-52127 GCA_005893305.1 Candidatus Eisenbacteria bacterium
GACGATGGGGCCGGCGCAGCAGCTGACGAACGACCCCGCGTTCTCGGGGTCGGCCTCGATCGCGGCGACCCGCGATGGGGTGGTGCACGTGGCGTGGGTGGATACGCGGACAGCGTCGCAGCAGATCTGGACGAAGCGTTTCGTTCCGGGGAGCGGGTGGACGCCGGACGAGCTGCTGGTGTTCAGCACGGCCGCGGCGGCGCAGCCGTCGTTGACGTCGGACTACGAGGGTCATCTGCATTTGGTATGGCGGGACAGCCGGGACGGGGACAACGAGATCTACTACAAGGAGTATCGTCCGGGCACGGGGTGGGACGCAGCGGATACGCGGCTGACGGTGAACGCGGCGACGCAAAGCGAGCCGAACGTGGATGCCGACCCTCAGAGCAACGTCTATGTCGTATGGACGGACCAGCGAAACGGGGCTGCGAATCCGGATATTTTCTACAAGGAGCGGAAGGGCGCTGCGTGGCAGGCGGAGGTGGCGCTCGTTTCGTCCGCGAGCGACACGACCAATTCGGTGCAGCAGTTCCCGGCGATTGCCCACGACGGCCAGGCGACGACCTATGTGGCCTGGACGGATCACCGCCTCCCGGCATCCTCGGGCAAGAATCGAGAGGTTTTTTACAAGGTGGGGACCGGCTTCGTGACGGGGGTGGAGACGGAATCGGCTCCGCCGCTGGCCCGGCTCCTGCGCAATTACCCGAACCCGTTCAATCCGGCGACGAAGATCGTGTTCCGGCTGGAACGGGACGCTCAGGCGACGCTGCGGGTCTTCGACGTCCACGGGCGCCTTGTGCGGACGCTTGTGGACTCGTATTTGGCGGCCGGCCCGCGGACGGTGGAGTGGGACGGTCGGGACGACCGGGGCCATCCCCTAGCGTCAGGGACCTACTACATGAGGCTCCAGGGCGGCGGGACGTACGTCTCACGAGCCGTCAGCCTCCTGAAGTAGCGCGGTTTGCAGGGCTTCTTGGCGGTCGCGGAGGACGCACAATTTGGCCCAGGACAATGCCCGTTGACCCTCGCAACTGAAAGTGCTATAATCTTCCCAGTTCGCAGGCGCGTACCGCGAAGCGGGCGTTGTCTTCGAGGCGGGGGCGTGTCGGCCACACTGGCCGCCAGGATCTCGCCTCGATTCATTTCCGTATAGAGGCCGAGGCGCGCTCCATCCGAGTCCTCACGCAACCTCAGGGTCTACAACCAAGCGAGGTTCCCCCGGTGTTCCGTCCCAATTCGGTGTCCGCGTCACGCCGCTTCGCCTCCGCTCTGCTCCTGACAGCTCTCGTCGCCCTCGTCGTCGCTTCCCCCGCATTGGCGGGGGGGAAGACGGACAGGAGGGACATGTACGACGTCTTCTCCGTGGGCCCGCGGCCCTCGCAGACCCCGGCAGTCTCCGAGACGACGATCAAGCACAAGGCCTACTTCACGGACCTCGAGGGGAGCAACGCCGGTTGGGGTTCCATCGATTATCGCCTGGGCCAACCCAACGCGTGGCATCGGGTCACGGGAATCGAATCGTGCGTCGGGAACGCGTGGTGGTGCGGCGTGACGGGGCTCACGTACGGGGACGGCTACGACAACAATTGGGTGCAGACACTGAAAACTGCCACCCCGATCAATCTCGCCAGCTCGTCCGGAAACGTCCTGACATTCAAGCACCGCTGCATGACGGAGGACGGGTACGATTTCGCCTGGGTTCTGATCCATGACGGCTCGACGGCCTCGACCTGGGACACACTCGCCCAGTACTCGGGATTTCTCGGCACAAGCTGCATCAACGCGTCGCTCCCGATCCCGGATACCTGGACGACGAGACAACAGCCGATTCAGCTCATGTTCCTGTTCGGTTCGGATTTCAGCTACTCCCGGGCCGACTCCAACAATACCTTCACCGGCTGGTCGATCGACGACGTGAAGATCACGGCCACCGGCGGCGCCGTGAAGTTCTTCGACGACATGGAGGCCGGCGGCTCGAACTGGGTCGCCAGCTCGCCCGACCCCGGGCCGATGTGGCACATTGAAAATTCGCCCGGGACTTCGGTGCCGGCGTCCTGCTTCTTCCTCAGCACGAACGTATGGGTTCCATTCCAAGGGTTCGGGTTCGGCCAGGTGCCGGATTTCGTGGATGCGATGCTCACGTCGCCTCCCGTCGACATCACCGGGATCTTTGTGGGCGCGAACACGTCGTTGCGATTGCAGTTCGACAACTGGATCAACCTTCCCTCTGAAAACAACGTGGTCTGGTCCCTCTGGATCCAAGGCTCGAATGACGGCGCTACGTGGACGCCGTGGCACAATGCGCTCTATCCGATCACGTTCACGGGGACAGTCGCGCAGTGCGTGGAGGGGAGCTACATCGAATTCAACCCCTACAACACGCCGCGGACGGGTGTCCAGCCGGGGACCCGATTCGTCCGCCTCGGATTCCGCATCCGCGATGAGAAGCCGACCGACATAGACGCGAGCATTCTTCGATTGGGGAACCGGACCGAAGGAATTTACTTCGACAATATCGGGGTCTACTCGATTTACACGATCACCGGGGTGGAACCGGTAGACGGGGTCCCGGTGAGCACCCGCGCGTCGATCCAGAGGGTCTATCCGAACCCGTTCAACCCGGCCACGACGATCGAGTTCTCGGTGCCCAAGGCGGGAGCGACCACGGTGCGGATCTTCGACCTACAAGGGAAGGCCTTGGCGACGCTCGCGAACAGCAGCATGTCGGCGGGCGTCTATCGGGTTCGTTGGAACGGCAAGACCGAAGACGGTCGCGATCTCTCCTCCGGAGTCTATTTCGTCAGCGTGGAGAACGCGGGCAGCCATAGCCGCGGATCCGCGCGAATCATCATGATGAAGTAGTCGGCCACCGTCGACGAGGGTCCAAATCCGCTGTGGTACATTGCGCGGGTGGATCTCTATCGGGACGGCGGCAAGCGAGTCCTCGACCTCCTTCTCGCATCGATCGCGCTCCTCTTCGCCCTCCCCGTGATCGCGCTCGCGGCCGCCGCGATTCGATTGGATTCGGAGGGGCCGGTATTCCACCGCGCCACCCGCGTCGGCCGTGGCGGGAAAAAATTCACGTTCCTCAAGCTCCGCTCCATGCAGATCGGCGCCGAGGAGCTCCGGGGTCTCCTGCTTCATCTGAACCAGGCGCAGGGAGCTGCCTTCAAGCTGCACAACGATCCTCGGGTCACGCGGGTCGGCCGCTTTCTCCGTAAGACCAGCCTCGACGAGCTCCCTCAGCTCTGGCACGTCCTCGAAGGACACATGAGCCTTGTCGGTCCGCGCCCCCCTTTTCCCGAAGAGGTGGAGAAGTACGAGCCGTGGATGCTGAAGCGCCTCTCGGTGCGCCCGGGCCTCACCTGCCTCTGGCAGATTCAGGGACGGAGCGACCTCCCGTTCGAGGAGTGGATGCGCCTCGACATCGAGTACGTGGATCGGTGCTCTCTCGCTCTCGATCTTCGAATTCTCGCCCTGACGATCCCGGCGGTGCTCTCCGCGCGAGGCGCCTACTGATCGCGGCGGCCGAGGTTCCCGTTGCCGCCCCGCGCGCCGTGTGGTACCGGTTGTAGCCCATGCGCTTCCACCCAGTGATCCTCGCGGGGGGAAGGGGAGAGCGCTTCTGGCCTCTCTCGCGCCGCGCCCGCCCGAAGCAGCTCCTCCCGCTCCTGTCGGATCGGCCGATGGTCGCCGATACGCTCGAGCGGCTGCGCGGCCTCGCGAGCCCGAAGGATGCGTGGATCATCACCTCCCGCGAACTTCGCACCGCGGTCCGCGTCGCCGTGCCGTCGGTGCCGCGCGAGCGGGTCATCGGGGAGCCGGTGGGGAAAAACACGGCCCCGGCCGTCGCGCTCGCGGCCTGGTGGCTCCGCGGCATGGGTGCCGATGCTGTGGCAGTGATTCTGCCGTCCGATCATCGGGTCGAGCCCGCGTCGCGGTTTCGCGAGGACCTGGCCGCGGCGGGGAGGGTCGCGCTCGAGCGCCGCGCGATCGTGGTGCTTGGCATCCCGCCGACCCGCCCGGACACGGGCTACGGATACATCGAGGCGGGAGATCCTGTCGCGGCGGGGTCCGAGTTCCGCGGAGTGGTCGCCTTCCGCGAGAAGCCCGACGCGGAAACGGCGGTTCGATACGTCGAGGACGGGCGGCACCTCTGGAACGCGGGAATCTTCGTGTTCGCGCCCGAGGTCATGCTCGAGGAGATCCGGACTCATGCGCCCGACATCGCGGCGCTGCTTTCGGATCTCCCCGAGCGTCCCGGCCGCGGAACCGACGCCGCCCTGGAGCGGTATTACGCGGCGGCCCCTTGGATCTCGATCGACTACGCCGTGATGGAGCGCACGCGGCGCGCCGTCGTGGCGCGCGCGGGCTTCGCGTGGGATGATCTGGGCTCCTGGGCGGCCCTGGAATCGCAGGGCGCCAAGGACGCGCGCGGGAACGTCGTCCACGGACGGGCTCTGCTCGAGGACTCGAGCGGCGTCATCGCGTATTCGGACGGCGGGCTCGTCGCGGGCATCGGGGTGAAGGATCTGGTCATCGTCCATACCGGCGATGTGACGCTTGTCTGTCCTCGCGACCGGGCACAGGAGGTGCGCGCACTCGTGGAACGGATCAAGAAGGAGAAGGATGCCGACGCGCTCCTCTAGGCTCTTCTCCGTCCTCTTCGCCGTGGTCGTGGGATGTGCCCGCACGTCGGCCGCCCCGCCGACCGCGCAGAGCCCCGCGCCGGTCTCCAGAGGATCCGGAGTGTATGGCGGGGTGGCCCCCCGCGCTCCCGCCGCGAGCGCCACTATCCCGTCGTCCATCGCACTTGATCCCACCGAGGCAATCACCCCCCGTGAGCTCGCCTCGATTCCGGATCCGATCGTGGGGGAGGCCGCGCCCGCTCGGGGAGCGCCGGACAAAGCGGCCGCGATCGAGAAGATCGCCGCGGCCGACTCGGAGATCGCGCAGGCACGTTCGGCGGCGCCCTACGCCGCGGACACGCGCGCCGAGCACCCACGAGGCGCCGCAAGCGGTGACGAGCGGCGAGGGGTCTGGCGCGTGCAGGTGTTCGCGTCGCCCGACCTCACGCAGGCGGATCGGATCGCGAAGGAGACCTCGCTTCGCTTCGGAGAGCCGTCCGTGATCGAGTTCGAGGACTCGCTCTACAAGGTGCGTCTCGGCGCATTCGCGACCGAGGCGCTGGCGCAGTCGCTCCGCGAGCGCGCGGTTCGTGGGGGCTTTCCAGGGGCATTTCGTATGTGGAATACCGAGTCTGCTACTTCATCGTCCAAATGAAGTTACGCAACTTGCTTAAAGTCACTTCGAATTGACCGCCGCCTGATGGCCCAGCGCTATCGCGCCGCGATCCTGAGCGCGGAGTCGGTACCTTTCGCGAAGGTTGGCGGTCTGGGCGACGTCGTCGGCGCTCTGAGCCGCGCCATCGCGGACTTAGGCTGCTCCGTCGCGGTGTTCCTCCCGCGCTACGCCGACATGCAGCTGCCGCCGGACTGCGAGCTCGAGCTGGTGGCGAAGATCGACGTGAGGGTCGGCCCGGACGACCAGCCCGGCCTGATCTACCGTCTGCGGCACCCCGCGCACCCGCCGCACTACCATCACTTCTTTATCGGGAACGAAACGTATTTCGGCCGGCCGGGGATCTACAACGATCCCGCGACCGGAGAGCCGTTCCGCGACAACGCCGAGCGGTTCGTTTTCTTCTCACGCGCGTGCCTCGAGGCGATGCGGGCCACCGCCTTCGTCCCCGACGTGATCCACGCGAACGACCACCAGACCGCGCTCGTTCCCGCCTATCTGAAAACCCTCTATGCCGAGGACGCGTTCTTCCAGATGACCGCGAACATTCTCTCCATCCACAACCTGGGGTACCAGGGCGTCTATCCGCCGGAGACGATGGCGATCGCCGGCTTCCCGGATCGATACTTCTATCCCCTCTCGCCCTTCGAGTTCTGGGGAAACATGAATTTTCTCAAGGCGGGAATCCAATTCGCGGACCGGCTGACGACGGTCAGCGAGCGCTACGCCGAGGAGATCCAGTCGGGGGAGGAGTTCGGCTTCGGTCTCCAGGGCGTCCTGAACGCACGGCGCGCGGATCTCACGGGGATTTTGAACGGCATCGACGTCAACGTCTGGAATCCGAGGACCGACCGCTCGATCGCCGCCCGGTTCGACGCGGAGTCCCTCGAGGGGAAGGCCACGTGCAAGGCGGCGCTCCTCGAGGAGACGGGACTTCCCTCGAAGCCGGACCAGCCGCTTGTCGGGATGATCTCGCGGCTGGTCGACCAGAAGGGCTTCGATCTCATCGAGGCGGCGGTGGGGCAGCTCCTCGCGCTCCCGGCGCGCTGGGTCGTGCTGGGAAGCGGCGCGGCGCGGTACGAGGGATTTCTTCGGGCGACGGCGAAGGAGCATCCCGATCGCTTCGCCTATCGGTCGGGGTACGACGATCCGCTGGCGCACCGGATCGAGGCGGGGGCCGACTTCTTCCTCATGCCCTCCCGATACGAGCCAAGCGGCCTCAATCAAATGATGAGCATGCGGTACGGGACGATCCCCGTGGTCCGCGAGACCGGCGGGCTCGCCGACACCGTCACGCCCTTCGGTCCGGGCGATCGGTCGGGGGGAACGGGGATTCTCTTCGGCCCGTACTTGAGCGACGCGCTCGTCGCCGCGGTGCGCGAGGCCGTGCGCCTCTATGGCGAGCCGGCGAATCTGCTGCGCGCCAGGCGGAATGGAATGGCGCTCGATTTCTCATGGGCGAGCTCCGCGCGAAAATACATCCAACTCTACCGTCAGGCGAATTCCGCGCGGCGGATGGGATCGGGCTTCAATCGGTGGCTCGAAACGGTCGAGCGGGGCGAGTTCCCGGGCCCTCAACAACCGTCGCGGGGCTGGGAGCCGCCCGGGTAGCGGATCGCGGCGCATTGCCGCCGCTCTCTTGACGGCCCCTCCGGCGCGGGGCTAGAATGGCCGTCGCTGCGGTCGCATCGGAGCGAGCGGAAGTAGCTCAGCCCGGTAGAGCCCCACCTTGCCAAGGTGGTTGTCGCGGGTTCAAATCCCGTCTTCCGCTCCAGTTTTTTTTCCCGACACCCACAGATTTCTCCTCTAGATTCTTGCTCCTTCCCAGCACGCGTGGTAGTAATTCAACCCGGTGCCGACGAACTGGGATCGGCACGACGCTCACGAAAGGAGAGGTGCATGCCAGCTAAGAAGCGCGCACGCAAACCCGCGAAGAGGAAAGTCGCCTCCAAAAAGCGGAAGCCGAACGCCGCATTCATGAAGCCGCTCATGCCGTCCGAGGCCCTCTCTGAGGTGATCGGCGCGAGGGCGCTGCCGCGGACCGAGGTCACGAAGAAGCTCTGGGCGTACATCAAGAAGAACAAGCTCCAGGACAAGGTCAAGCGCACGATGATCAACGCGGACGACAAGCTCCGCGTCATATTCGGGGGCAAGCGCCAGGTCAGCATGTTCGAGATGACGAAGCACGTCTCGAAGCACCTGAAGTAAACGCGCCGTCTCCGTCCGGCCGTAAGGCGTCCCGCCGCGCTCCGCGCGACGGGACGTTGCTTTATCTGGCCCGAGCGGCGCTTCCTGAGGGGGTGCAGTGGGCCGCCGCGGCCCCGAGAGGCGTTCAATCCCTGCTATCCGGGCCCTGACATGGGGTGGGCGGAATCAGGGGCTTGGGCGGCCCGCCAAGAGCTACCGAGGTCCTTGGGCGGGTCCGGCGTTCCCTGACCGCGACACCCTCCTGACGTAGCGAACCAAAGCGCCCAGGGCAAACGCGGCACCCACCACCGCCGTCCACGGCACGAACCACTCCGGGCCGCTCAGCCCGGCCAGGGAGCCCGCGGCGGCGATTGTCAGCGCCAGCTCGCCGACCAACAGCGCCCCCCACGCGAGGACGGTCCCAGGCGCCCATCCCGCGCGCTGCCAGAGTCCGATCAACGCGGGCGGGATGCTGATCGGAAGGCCGCTCAGAACCAAGACCGCGAGCCACTCGAACCATGTCTTGGGCCCCGTGCCGGCGATCAGGCGCGGAACGATCGCCGCCCAGCAGGAGATCCCCACGAAGAGCGACGCGAGGATCAAGAGGCTGAGCAGGACGATTCCGCGAGGCTGCCTCACGTCACTTCGCGCGCGCCTTTGCCTGGAGGTGTTCCTCGGTGAGCCAGGGAGCGACGCGGCGGAGCTTCTCCACGAGCAGGGTCCGCTCCTCCCTGCGCGACTTCTCGTATCGTTGCTGGAGCCGTTTCAGCGTCTTGGCGCGCTTGCGCCGCCTCTGGAGCCACGAGCGTCTGTGATCTCTTGCCATGTGCCGTCTCCTTACGTGGCGAGCGGTGGTCGCTCGCGGTGGTGGTTCGTGCGCGTCTGATAGGCCTCGCCGAGGTCCAGTAAGAGTCCTTCCTCGAACGGCGACCCCATGATTTGAAACCCTGCCGGCATGTGTCCTTTGCCGAAACCGCACGGGAGCGCGATCGCCGGAAGGCCGCAGGCGTTCCCGACAGCCCCGACGGGATCGGCGTAGGGAAGCGTCTTGGTGAGATCCTCGTCGACGCGCGGCGCGACCGAGAGGAAGTTCGGCGTCACGATCACGTCGTACTTTGCGTAGAACTCGGCCATCAGTCGCTGGAGCTCCGTCCGCATCCGCGACGCCTTCACGTAGTCGGCTCCGGTCAGAGAGCGGGTGACGTCGTTCTGGTAGGGGGCATAGGCATCGCGGAGCGTCCAGACCGAGCCGTCGCTGAAAAAGTTCTCGAAGGTCGAGAGCGCTTCCGCGTAGAGGATCGTGGTGGCCACCTCGCTGGCCGGGAATTCCGGCAGGGCCGCTTCCTCGATTTGGAGGCCCATCGCCTCGAGGTCGCGGACCGCCCCGTCGAAGGCATCCTTCACCTCGGGCTCGGCGCCTTTCGTTTTCGCGAAATCGATCGGGATCAGAGCGGCCCGGATGCGGCTGAAATCGGGCCTCTCCCGACCGAGCCGCACCGGCTCCGTCGACGCGCTGGGATCGTCCGGGTCGGCCCCCGCGATGGCCTGGAGAATCGTCCGGCAGTCGGACGCCGAGCGCGCGATCGGCCCGATCTTGTCGAGCGACCACGATCCGACCATGCCGCCCGCGCGGCTCACCCGTCCGTACGTGGGACGGAGACCCGTGACGCCACAGAACGCGGAGGGGCAGAGGATCGAGCCCCACGTCTCGGTCCCGATCGCGAAGCCCGTGAGGCCGGCCGATACGGCGGCTCCGGAGCCGCTCGAGGATCCGCCCGTCCAGCGGTCGGGGTTCCACGGGTTTCGCCCCGGCCCTTGGAGCGAAGCGTCCGCGTACCGGTATCCGAGGCAGCCCGCGAACTCCACCATCGCGAGCTTGCCGAGGAGGATGGCGCCCGCGTCCCGGAGCTTCCGGACCACCGTCGCGTCCCGATCGAACATCTGGTCGCGGGTCGGCGTCGCGCCCCAGGTCGTCCGGATCCCCGCGGTCGCGAGGAGATCCTTCGCGCCGTACGGCACGCCGTGGAGCGGTCCGCGGATCCGGCCGCTTCCGATCTCCCGCTCGGCTTCGCGGGCCTGCGTCAAGGCTACCTCCGGCGTCACCGTGGCGAACGCGTTGAGCTTGGGACCGAATCGTTGGATCCGGTCGAGGTAGGCCTCCGTCAATTCGACGGGGGAGAGACGCCTCGAGTGCACCCGCTCGCCCAGCTCCGTGGCCGAGAGATAGAGAACGTCCTCGCCGATCCCGCTCACCGTTCCCTCCTCACGGCCCGGACGGCATGGAAGATCGATGCGGGCGGGCTCCCGGCCGGGAGCTTGAACGCGCGGACCACTTTCACCATGTCCGCGACCGACTTCTTCTGTACCTCGAGCTCCTTCCGGATGGCGGCGGTGAGGGGTCGATGCGCCGGTCCCGTGTCGGGATGCACCGCCGCGCGCGGTTTCGCGGCGCGGGCCGCGCCGAGCGGGGCAGCCGCGGCGGCCGCCGCTCCAGCGGCGAGTAGCCGAACGAATCGACGACGGTCCATTCTGCTCAGCACGTCCATGCTCCAACCTCCTCTGGGTGCGTGGGGACGTGGAACGTAGCACCTTGACCCCGGGGCCGCTAGGGCGAGGCGAGAAGGGCTTCGCCCGCGCGTCCCGCCCGATTATCATCGCGGCGTGAGCACCAATTCCGGGGTCCGGGGGTAGTGAGCGGAACGCGCGTGGCGATCGTCGGCGGGGGAGTGATCGGGCTCTCCTGCGCCTACTACCTCCTCGAGCGTGGCCATCGGGTCACCGTGATCGAGCGGGGAGCCCAGGGCCATGACTGCTGCTCCCTGGGCAACGCGGGATATATCTCGCCCAGTCATTTTCTGCCGCTTGCGGCTCCGGGGATCATGGGTCAGGCGATCCGCTGGATGGGGAATCCCGAGAGCCCGTTCTACGTCCCGCCCCGTCTCGATCCCGGGCTGATCTCCTTCGGCTGGCGATTCTGGCGGGCTTCGACTCCGAAACGCGCCCACGGGGCCGGCCCGCTCTTGCGCGATCTGAACCTCGCGAGCCGGGCGCTCTTTGTCGATCTCGCCGGGCGCACCCAGAACGAATTCGAGCTTGTCCAGGGGGGACTCCTGACGCTCTTCCAGACGGAGCGTGCCTTTGGCGAGGAGGCGCGGCACGCCGAGCGGGCGCGGCGGCTGGGGATGCCGGCCGAGGTGATGGATCCGGCCGGCGTGGCGGCACTCGAGCCCGAACTCACGCTGAACGCGATCGGGGGCGTCTACTATCGCCTCGACTCCCACGTCACGCCGGAGCGGTTCCACGCCGCGCTCTCGCGCCTTGTACGCGAGCGCGGCGGGACGTTCGAGTGGGGCGCCGAGCTCCGCGATTGGAAGCGGCACGGCCGCGTCGTGCGCGCCGCGGTGACGTCGCGGGGAGAAATCGAGGCCGATGAATTCCTCGTCGCTGCCGGGTCGTGGTCGTCCCGGCTGGTCCGCTCCCTCGGGCTCAAGCCGCCGCTCCAGCCGGGGAAGGGTTACAGCCTGACGTTGAGCTCTCCACCAGAGCGCCCGCGCCGCGCGGTGCTGCTGCAAGAGAGCCGCGTCGCTCTCACGCCCATGGGCCGCGCGCTCCGCGTCGGCGGCACGCTGGAGCTGGGCGCGTTCGACGGCCGGATCAGCCCGCCGCGGGTGCGGGGGATTCTGCGCTCACTCTCGCGGCATCTCCCGGCGTTCCAGCCCGAGAATTTCAACGGCACGAACGCTTGGTGCGGGCACCGTCCCTGCACGCCGGACGGGCTCCCCTACGTCGGGCGCTTCGAGCGGTTCGAGAACCTGTCCGTCGCGACCGGGCACGCCATGATGGGGCTGAGCATGGCCCCCATCACCGGGAAGCTGATGGCCGAGCTGCTCTCGGGGGAGCCGCCCTCGATCGACATCTCGGCGCTCCGCCCGGACCGTTACCGCTGATGCCGCGTCGCCTGGCGAGACGCCCAGCGGCGCCGGGCCGCGCCGCGCCGGGCCGCGCCGCGCCGGGGCCACCCGCACCGCCCTGGGCGCTCATCGCGCCAGCGGTCCTCGCGTTGATCCTCGTCCTGCCCACGTTCTCGTTCACGTACCTCTTCGATGACTATGATTTTTTGGGGAGGGCGCAGAGCTTTCAGCTGAGCCAGCTGACCCCGGACCCGGGCACGCTCTTTTACCGGCCGCTCTCTCGCGAGATCTACTTTCGCGTCCTCTACCTGCTCGACCCGAACCAGCCCCTCTGGGGCCACTTGGCGAACGCGATTCTCCTGGTCGCGGCGATCCTCCTCTTGAGCTCCATCACGAGAAAGCTCGCGGGCCCACGCGCTGGGTACGTCGCGGGGACCTCCTTCGCCGCCCTGGGCGCCATCCCGATCCTTGTCGGCTGGGCGAGCGGCAGCCAGGATCTCCTGGCCATCGTCTTCGTCCTGGCGGCTCTCGCAGCGCAGCTCTCGAACCGGCCGGTCGTGGCGATGATTGGAATGGCCTGCGCGCTCCTCTCCAAGGAGACCGCGGTCGCGTTCGTTCCCGCGATCGCGCTCGCGCGCTGGGTCGTGGGCGAGCGGCCCTACAAGCTCGGTACAAGCCTCATCGGATTCGGCCTGCTGGTCGCAGCGTGGGGCGCGGCTCACCCCGGGATCCGGCTCCTCCTGTCGACCGGCATGGAGAGCGGGGGCCCGAGCGCGGCGTACTTGACGTGGAGCGGGGCAGACCGCTGGGCCTCGCTCGTCAAGGGCCTCGCCACGCTCGGGAACCTGCCGATCAGCGGGCCGGGCACGCCCTGGCCCGGCGAGCGGAACCCAACGCTCGCCGTCGCGGCCGCGGTCGTCCTGTTCGGGTTCTGGACGACGTGGCGCTTTCGCGCCGGATCGTTCGACAGGGGAACCGCGCAGGGTGGGATCGCTCCGGCGCCGCGCCTCGTCGCCCTTTCGCTATTCCTCGCGATCCCGCCGCTTCTGCTGGTCAGCTTCCTCGTGCGCTACTGGCAGCCCTACTACCTCTCCCTGGCCGCGATCGGTACGTCGATGCTTTTGGGGATCGGGCTCGCGCGCCTCCCGGCGCTTGTGGCGGCCGCGCTCGCCCTGGGATTTCTCGCGTTGGGGATCTGGTGCCGGGGGATGGATCTCGGGCCGGGGGTTCCGACCGAGCGCACCGTGCGGCCTCCGATGGAGCGGCTCCGTCGTGCGGAGGCCGAATTCCGAAAGCGCTTCCCGCGGATCGACTCGCCCGCTCACGTCTACGTCTCCGTCTACGCGCCGGAGGACAAAGCCGTCTCGATGCACTTGTTCCGATTCCAGGTGCTCCGGATCTGGTACCGGAACCACTCCGTCGACACGATGCACCCGGAGTGGCGCCGTCCGGATCCGCCCGAGGAGCGGCTGGCCTGGGTTGCGCCGGACATGAGCGTCCATGAGATCGATCCCAGGACGCTCGAGACGCGGCCTGCCCTCGCCGATTCCAGCTCGTACGAGTACGGCGCCACACTGCGCGCGTACGCCCAGGGGCTCGCCGCGTCGGGGCACACCGACCGCGCCGTGGAGATTCTTCTCCGGATGCCCGCTCCCGATCCGCTCGTGGCGGCGGTTCACCGCCGGCTCGCCGCGGCCCTTCTCCTCGCGGATGGAAGAGAGGCCGAGGCGGCGAAGCTCCTCCGAGCCACCCCACCGCTCGATCGAGAGGATGCCCTCGACGTGGCGGGGATGTTCCTTTCGAACCCGGCGCGGAGGGACATCGACGCTCCCGTTCTCGCCGCGCTGGGCCTCGCACCCGCGGACACTGCGGCCGTGCGCGGCGTGATGAGAAAGGTCGCGTTGACCGGCCGGCGGGAGGCGACGATCCGCTTCGCCCACCGCCTGCTCGCGATGACGCCGGGGGATTGGGAGGCGGAGGCGCTCCTCCGCTGGCTGCGGCAGGGGGCGGAGTCGAAGCGCGTGACGGTCCCCGTGGTCGCGGATTCCCTCTGGTGACCCGATGACCTTCGGCCGCGCGATGCTCGATCAATGGCTCCTGGATCCCGACGTCATCTACCTGAATCACGGCACGGTGGGCGCGACGCCCAGGCGCGTGCTCGCGAAGCAGCAGGCCATCCGCGACGAGATCGAGCGTCGGCCCTCGCAATTTCTCCTTCGGGAGCTGACGGGCGTCGCGCCCGTTGGGATGCCCCGGAGCGAGCCGCCTCTGCTCCGGGCGGCCGCGGCCGAGGTGGCGCCCTTCGTGGGCGCGAAGGGCGAGGACTTCATGTTCGTGGAGAACGCGACGACCGGGGTCAACGCGGTGCTCCGCTCGCTTGATCTGCGTGAAGGCGACGAGGTGTTGATCACCGACCACGTCTACGGCGCGGTCGCGAAGATCGCCGCGTTCGTCACCCGACCGCGTGGCGCGCGGGTCCGATCGATCGAGCTGCCCTACCCGGTCCCGGGCCCTGACGCCGTCGTTGCGGCCGTCCTCGCCGCGATCGGTCCACGGACGCGGGTCCTCATCGTCGAGCACGTCACGTCGGAGAGCGCGCTCGTGCTCCCGGTGCGGGAGATCGCGTCGGGCTGCCGCGCGAAGGGAGTTCGGGTCCTCGTGGACGGCGCGCACGCGCCCGGCGCTCTGCCGCTCGACGTTTCCTCACTCGGGGTCGACTGGTACTCGGCCAACCTCCACAAGTGGGCCTTCACGCCCCGCGCGTCGGGATTTCTGTGGGTCGCCCCGGAACGGCGCGAGGGGCTCCATCCGACCGTGATCTCGTGGGGACTGGGTCAAGGGTTGAGCGCCGAATTCGATCTGACGGGGACGCGCGATCCGTCGCCGTTTCTCGCGGCTCCCGAGGCGATCGCGTTCTTCCGGAGCCTGGGCGTCGAGGCGGTGCGCGCGTACAACCACGGCCTGGCGTGGGAATCGGCGCGGCACCTGAGCCGCCGGTGGGGAACGAAGCTGGGGATGGAGGAGCAGATGGTCGGCACCATGGCGACGGTCCAGCTTCCGGATCGCATGGGCTCGACGCCGGAGGACGCCGCGCGCCTCAGGGACGCGCTCCTCTTCGAGGACCGGATCGAGATCCAGCTACACGCCTGGCGCGATCGCCTCTGGGTGCGGGTGTCCGCGCAGGTTTACAACGACGTGAGGGACATCGAGCGGCTGGCCGCCGCCGTCGAGGCTCGCTAGCCGCCCCACGCCCGGCCGGGCGGGGGAGCGATCCGCTCCCCGCGCGTCCGAAACCGCTCGCTCTGTACTATTTCGTATGCCAGGGGAAAACCGAGAGGCCCACGCCCGCCAGCACCCGGTTCGCGCTCGCGTTGAATTCCCCGTCCGCGTTGCTCTCGTGCTGGTACCCCAAGCTCATGTTCACCGAGGCGGTCGATCCGACCAGAACCCGGATGCCGCCCGTGACCATCGGAGCAAGCACCGCGGTTTGGTCGAGCGCGAATCCGCCGTAGAAGAGCGCGCCGAATCCGACGTTCGCGTACGGGATCACGTTGCCGGCCGAATTGAAGTTGTACGTGAGCCCGGCCGAGGCGCCGAGCGCCGTGTCGCTGTTTCCATTCACCGACTGGTGCCGCGTCAAGAGGGCTCCCGTCACCTCGTAGTGCCTCGAGACGCAGAATCCCACCGTCGGCGCGATGTCGAGCCTCGTCGACGTCTCGACGTTCCCGTAGCCCTCGCGCTTAAAGTTCTGATGGCTGAAGGACACCGACGGCGAGAACTCCACCGAGCCCTCGGAGAGTTGATTGCCCGTCGCCGAGGGCGGACTGCCAGCCGCCGAAAGCGGAACCGCGAGCAGCGCCATCACGATCGGCACCGCGAGCCTCAAAGCCTGCGCCAGCGCTTTCATGGGTATCGCTCCTTCCTCGTTGTGTCTGTTTGGATGGATCGAGCCGCGGCCGGGAATGGCGCGGCATCCCCCGCCGGGCAGGATGGAGCAAAATCCGGGCCCGCGATATTGGCCCACCTCTTGCGACGCTGACGCTCGGGTTTCTCCGCATTGCTCGAGGGGGGTGTAATGCCGACGTCGTATTCCTTTCACGACACATTGATTGCGGCCCCATTCCGCGGCCGAGAGGGAGGGCGGGGCCAGAGGCGCGTCTCGGGCGGCGGTCGGGGACAGAGAGGGTGCGACCTCGCCGCCATTGCGATTTGCGTTCTCGCGATCGTCGGCGTGGGCTGCGACAAGCTGCTGACGTCGCCGCCGGCGCTGGGTGAGCGATTCGATCAGCCGATCCAGGGACTGGACAACGGGGAGCTTGGCGATTTCCAGGATGGGCAGGTCCAGTTCCGGCGCGCGTTCACCATCGCCGAAGGGCTGGGCCCGATCTTCAACAACGTCTCCTGCGCGTCGTGCCACAGCGGTGACGGCCGTGGCATCCCCGGGAACATCCTCGTCCGGTTCAGCCGTGGGACGGATCTGGTGATCGGGGAGGGCGGGCCACAGATTCAGGACAAAGCGATTCCTGGCGCGGTCGCCGAGCACCTGCCGGCCGGCGTCGACGTATCGCGGCGCATGCCGCCCGCGGTGTTCGGCGTGGGCCTGATCGAGGCGCTGACCGATTCCGTGATCCTCTCGCACGCCGACCCCGGCGACGCGGATGCCGACGGAATCTCGGGTCGCGCCAACATGGTCACTCCGCCTTCCTACGTCCCGGCCTCCGAGCCGGGCGCCGGACCGGGCCTCCGGGTCGGCCGGTTCGGGCGCAAGGCGGCGGTCACGTCCCTCTTCCAGCAGACGGTCACGGCGTACCACCAGGACATGGGCGTCACGTCTCCGGCTCTGCCCGACGAGAACGTGAACCCGCTCGCGCCGGCGGGGCTCCCGGATCCCGACCGCGCTCCCGATCCCGAAGTGAACGGAGGGCAGGTCAACGACGTCGAGCAGTACATGCGCATGCTCGCGCCCCCGACCCCCGGCGAGTGGACGGACCAGCGCCGCCGTGGGCAGACGCTCTTCGCGTCGGCGCGGTGCTCGGCCTGCCACATCCCGACGATGCGGACCGGAGCGCACGAGATCGAGGCGCTCTCGAATCGAGACGTCACGCTCTACTCCGACCTACTGCTCCACGACCTGGGTCCCGGGCTCGCGGACAATCGCCCTGACGGCGACGCCGACGGCCAGGAATGGCGGACGGCCCCCCTCTGGGGTCTGCGCATCGCGCGGGAGTTCCTGAACGGCCAGCTCTTCCTCCTCCACGACGGGCGCGCCCACAGCGTGGACGAGGCGATCCGCCTTCATGGCGGGGAAGCCGCCTCGGCGCGCGACGCGTTCCTCGCCATGCCGCCGGCGGACCGCGCGGCGGTTCTCGATTTCGTGGAGTCCCGATGAGCGCGCGCGTGTCGATCGCGGCCGCGGGAGCCGCGACGCTTCTGGCGCTGCTCGCGGCGGGCGCGAGCGGGGCGACGGCGGACGTGAGCGGCGCGACGGCGGGCGCGAGCGGCGCGACGCAGCCCGTCCGCATGGCGTCACCGATTCGCACGGCAGCGCCGCCGCGGGAGGAGCCTTCGCCCTGGCCTCTTCACGAGGGTCCTTACCACGGCAGCCTGGATCGGATCGCCTTCGGGGCGTACGGCGAGCTTCGCTTCGCCGAGGACCGGGTTCGCGGCGTCACCGATCCGGAGTGGTTCTCGGTCGGTCGGATCGGCGGCTTCGCGACCGCGCGGCTTCATCCCCGGGTCGAGATCCTGGCCGAGGGAGCCTGGGATCAGGGCACGGACGATTTCTCTCTCGAGCAGGCCGAGCTTCGGTATCGCCTCAAGCGATCGATGCAGCTCCACGCCGGCGTCTTCCTCGTCCCCCTGGGGCGCACCAACCTCCAGCACGACGGTCCCGCGTATGAGTTCGCCGAGCGCTCGCTGCCCGCGACCCAGCTGGTCGGCGTGCCCAACGCACAGATGGGCATCGGCCTTCGCGCGGTTGGCGGAACGTTCTCCGGTTGGCCTCTCTCGTACGAAGTCGCCGTTGTGACCGGGTACGACGACGGCCTCATCATGGACGCCGTCGGCGGCACCCGGGTTCCGAAGGGCCGGAACAATTACGGGGACAATAACGGCATTCCGGCGCTCTCCGTCCGCGTGGCCGCCCGCCCGTCGCGCACGTCGGAAATCGGCCTCGCGGCGCAGAGCGGCCAATACAACAAGACGGTCTTGGGCGGCGTGACCGTCGACCGCGCGCGGTACCTCCACGTTCTGGTCGCCGACGCCACATCCGGGTTCGCCGGGTTCGATCTCTTCGGCGAGGCGGTCGTGGCGTTGATCGACGTGCCGCCCGGCCTCGAGGCCCTCTACGCGCAGCAGCAGTACGGCGCCTCCGTGGAGCTGACGCGAACGCTCCGGGAGCCGATTTTCGGCGGGTGGACCCATTCGAGGCTCTCCGGTGGACTGCGCCTCGACGCGGTCGATCTCGACCCTTCATTGCCCGGAGACTCGAGGAGCCGCCTCTCCACGAGCTTGAACTTCCGTCAAGTCCCGCTCGGCGTCATCCGGCTCGGCTGGTACTACGAGATCGCCCGGGACCGCTTCAACAACAAGACGCCCAAGGCGGGGATCACGGTAACGACCGCCGCGTACTTCTAGCACCCCCCGCTCCCTCCTCCCGCGGCCCGACGCTTGAACCGGAGCCACCGGTGCGTCATGATTGTTGCAATTGTGTGTGAAACTATGACGTTCCTCCGTTATCCCTCCAACCAACGGACCCCCGACGGCGACTGACGGTATCCACCAGCATGCGTGACCCAGCCAGGGACGTGCTTGCCCGCAGACCGCGTCATGGCCTGATCCCCGTTGCCCTTGGGCTGCTTGGCCTCTGCGCGTCTCTCGGATGCGGCGCCAAGAGCGCGCCCAAAAGCGCGCGCGTCCCCATCACGGTCGCGATCGCCGTCGAGCGGCCGGTGCCGTTCGCGATTGCGGCCACAGGAACCGTCGAGGCGATCCGGACCGCGGCCATCGGATCCCAGGTGGGAGGGACGGTGCAGCGGGTCGCGTTCCGGGAGGGGGACTACGTCCGGGCCGGCCAGCTCCTGATCCAGCTGGATCCGCGCCCGTTCGGCGCCGCGCTCGACCAGGCCCTCGCCGCCCTGGCGCGAGATCGGGCACGGGCTGCCACGGCCCGGGTCGAGTCCGAGCGCGCCGAGAAGCTTTTCGCCCAGGACATGCTTTCCCAGTCCGAGTGGGATCAGAAGCGCGCCGACGCCGAGGCGCTCGCCGCCACCGTGCAGGCCGACTCCGCCGCCGCGAGCACCGCAAGATTGAATCTCGAGTTCGCCGCGATCCGCGCGCCGATCTCGGGGCACACCGGCCGCGTGGCCGTCCACGCGGGCGACTACGTGAAGGCCGCCACGAGCGACCCGCTCGTCACCATCATCCAGCCGGATCCGATCCGCGTCCGGTTCGCGATTCCGGAGCGGGAGGTTCCGCTCCTGCAGCGTTACCGGACCGGAAACCCACGCGTGGAGATCCACCCGGACGGGTCGCGGGTGATTCCGGGGAAGCTCGTGTTCGTCGACAACGCGGTCGACCCCGGCAGCGGCACGCTGCTCCTGAAGGGAGAGGTCCCGAACCCGGACGGGCGCCTCGTGCCCGGTCAGTTCGTGGACGTCCGGCTGATTCTCTACGTCGCGCCGAAATCGCTGGTCGTCCCGGCCCGGGCGGTCTCGGTGGGGCAGCAGGGGAGTTACGTCTACGTCGTGAAGCCCGATTCCACGGTCGCCTCACGTCCCGTCGAGGTCGAGCGGACGCGAGACGAGATCTCGGTCATCGCGCGCGGGCTGACCGCCGGCGAGGCGGTCGTGACCGACGGGCAGCTCAAGCTCGCGCCGGGCTCCAAGGTCTCGATCCGGCCCTCGATCGTCGAGGAAGGGCAATGAACCTCTCCGGCATCTTCGTCCGCCGGCCGATCATGACGACGCTCGTGATGGCGGGCGTCCTCATCTTCGGCGTCGTCGGATACCGGCTCCTCCCGGTGAGCGATCTCCCCAACGTGGACTATCCCGTGATCTCCGTCAGCGCGAACCTGCCGGGCGCGAGCCCCGAGACGATGGCCTCGGCCGTGGCGACGCCGCTCGAGAAGCAGTTCTCGACGATATCCGGGCTCGACGCGATGACCTCCTCGAGCAGCCAGGGGAGCACCTCGATCACGCTCCAGTTCGCGCTCGACCGCGACATCGACGCGGCGGCGCAGGACGTCCAGGCGGCGATCACGAAGACCCTCCGCTCGCTTCCGACCGGGATCACGCCGCCCTCCTACCAGAAGGTGAACCCGGCCGATTCGCCGATCCTCTTCCTGGTCCTGACGTCGAAGATGCTCTCGCTCTCCCAGCTCGACGACTATGCCGAGAACGCGCTCGCGCAGCGGATCTCCATGGTGAAGGGCGTGGCGCAGGTGTCCGTCTTCGGGGCGCAGAAATACGCGGTGCGCATCCAGCTCGATCCGAGGGCGCTCTCCTCGCGCGGGATCGCGATCGGGCAGGTCAGCGACGCCATCCAGGCCGCGAACGTAAATCTGCCGACCGGGATCCTCTGGGGGAAAGACCGGTCCTCCACGGTCGTCGCGGGCGGCCAGCTGCGAAACGCGCAGGAGTTCGGGGATCTGGTCGTCGCCATCCGCGAAGGCGCCCCCGTCCGGCTCCGCGATCTGGGCCAGGTGCGCGACGACGTGCAGAACAACCGTGTCGCGAGCTGGTACAGAGATCAGCGAAGCATCACGCTCGCGATCCAGCGGCAGCCGGGGACGAACACGGTCGAGGTCGCGGACGCCGTGCATCGTCTCCTGGAGCGCGTCCGGCCCCAGCTCCCGGCGTCGGTCGAGATCCACACGCTGTACGATCGGTCGGTCACCATCCGGCACTCCGTGCAGGACGTCCAGTTCACGCTCCTCCTGACCTTGGCGCTGGTCGTGATGGTGATCTTCCTCTTCCTGCGCAACATCGCCGCGACCGTGATCCCCAGCCTCTCGCTTCCGCTCTCGGTCGTGGGCACGTTCGCGGTCATGCACTTCCTCGGCTACAGCCTCGACAACCTCTCCCTGATGGCGCTCACGCTCTCGGTGGGCTTCGTCGTGGACGACGCGATCGTCATGCTCGAGAACATCCACCGGCACATGGAGCAGGGGAAGCCGGCGCTTCGCGCGGCGCTCGACGGCTCGCGGGAGATCGGCTTCACGATCATCTCGATGACGCTCTCCCTGGTGGCGGTCTTCATCCCCGTGCTCCTGATGGGCGGGCTCCTGGGCCGGCTCTTCCACGAGTTCGCGATGACCATCAGCGCGGCGATCCTCGTGTCGGGGATCGTCTCGCTGACGCTGACGCCGATGCTTTGCAGCCGGTTTCTCCGGATGGAGCGGGCACGGTCGCACGGAAGCGCCTACCAGGCCATCGAAGGCGCCTACCAGCGGACCCTGGATCTTTACCGCCGGACCTTGGGCTGGGTCATGGGGCACCGGCCTGTCACGATGCTCTTCTCGCTCGGCATTCTGGTCGGGACGGTCCTGCTGTTTCGCGCGATCCCCAAGGGCTTCATCCCGAGCGAGGACACCGGGCGCATCCAGGCGACGACGGAGACCGCGGAGGGCACGTCGTTCGACGCCATGGTCGAGCACCAGAAACAGGTGGCGGCGATCGTCGGCAAGAATCCGGACGCGCAGTCGTACATGTCGTCGGTCGCTTCGGGGGGCGGCATCTCCTCCCCGCACCACGCCCGGATCATCATCCGTCTGAAACCGCGCTCCGACCGGCCGCGCTCCGCCGACATCCGCGACCTCCAGCCGAAAGTTGCCCAGGTGCCCGGCATTCGGGTCTTCCTC
Organism: Candidatus Eisenbacteria bacterium; assembly: GCA_005893305.1. Classification (NCBI taxonomy): domain Bacteria; phylum Candidatus Eiseniibacteriota; species Candidatus Eiseniibacteriota bacterium. The sequence goes on from VBOZ01000029.1 coordinate 21,259, forward strand.
CAGAACCCGCCGGTCATCAACGTGGGCGGCCGGATCTCGAAGAGCCAGTACCAGTACTCGCTCCAGGGGTCCGACCTCCAAGGGCTCTACCAAGGCGCGACGGACCTCACCAATCGGCTGAGGGACGTCCCCGAGCTTCAGGACGTCACGAGCGACCTCCAGATATCGAACCCACAGGCGAACGTGACCATCGACCGGGACCGGGCCGCCTCGCTGGGTGTCACCGTCCAGCAGATCGAGGAGGCGCTCTACGACGCCTACGGCTCGCGCCAGGTCTCGACCATCTTCACCCCCAACGACCAGTTCTGGGTGATCATGGAGCTGTTGCCCCAGTACCAGCGCGACGCCGACGCGCTCGCGCTGCTGAGCGGAACGGCGGATTGGTCCCGCTGGGGGCCGTCGCGACGGTCACTCCCGCCGTCGGGCCGCTCAGCGTCAACCACATGGGGCAGATCCCCGCCGTGACCGTCTCGTTCAACCTCCGACCGGGCGCGTCGCTGGGGCAGGCGGTGGACACGGTGCAACGAACCGCGAGAGAGACGCTCCCGGCGACGATCACGGGCAGCTTCTCGGGAACGGCGCAGGCGTTCCAGTCGAGCCAGCAAGGGCTCCTCCTCCTGCTCCTCCTGGCGGTCCTCGTGATCTACCTCGTGCTCGGCATTCTCTACGAGAGCTTCATCCACCCGCTCACGATCCTGTCGGGTCTCCCGTTCGCGGGATTCGGCGCCCTCCTGGCCCTGATGGTCTGCCGCACGGAGCTCAGCATCTACGCGTTCGTCGGCATCGTCATGCTGGTGGGCCTCGTGAAGAAGAACGCGATCATGATGATCGATTTCGCCCTCGACGCGGAGCGCACTCAGGGGAAGTCGCCGCGAGACGCGATCGTCGAGGCGTGCATCATTCGATTCCGGCCGATCATGATGACCACCATGGCCGCGTTCATGGGAACGCTGCCGATCGCCATCGGCCTGGGATCGGGAGCGGAATCGCGCCAGCCGTTGGGCATCGCGGTCGTGGGTGGGCTCGCGTTCTCCCAGCTCGTGACCCTGTACGTGACGCCGGTGATCTACACGTACCTCGACGCGTTCCAGCGGCGCCTGGGGAGCCGTGGGGCGCGATCCAAGACGGTCCGAGCCCCTCGTGCGGAGATGGACGAGCGCGTCCCCGTTCCCGCCGCGTGAACGCGCCCGGGCAAGGCAGGTAGGCGCTTGAATCCGTTCGCGCTTCTTGGCCTCGCGCTCGCGCTCGGGCTCCGCCACGCCGCCGATCCGGATCACGTCGTCGCGGTGACCGCGATCACCGCCCGGACGAAGCGCGTGCTCCCGGCGATGTGGCTGGGGGTCGTTTGGGGGCTCGGGCACACCGTGACCTTGTTCACGGTGGGCGCCGCCATCATTCTCTTCAACCTGGTCGTGCCGCCGAGGGTTGGGCTCACGCTGGAGCTGGCGGTCGGACTCGCGCTCGTGGTGGTCGGCCTACTGAATCTGAAGCCAGCCGCGGGAGGCGGCGGGAGCGGGCTCCCAGGAGAAGGGAAGCGGGAGCGGATTCCGGCCTGGCGCGCGTTTTTCGTGGGGCTGCTCCACGGGCTCGCCGGGAGCGCGGCCGTCGCCCTTCTCGTGCTCGCGACGGTGCGCGATCCACGATGGGCGTGCGCGTATCTACTGTTGTTCGGGTTAGGGACGCTCGCCGGGATGAGCCTCGTCACGACCGGTCTCGCCACGCCCTTGGCCGCGGCGTCACAGCGTTGGCCGCGCGTGAGCCACGGCGCGCGCCTCGTGACGGGCCTCCTCTCCCTTGCCCTTGGCGTCTGGCTCGTCTATCAAATCGGCTGGAAAGACGGGCTCTTCCTCGCCGCCCCCCACTGGTCGCCACGATAAGCTAGAATACGGCGATGACCGCCGGCCCCTCCTGAGCCACGCCTCACCCATGCGCCCCGAGATAGCGGTCGTCGGAGCCGGATTCAGCGGCACCATGGTCGCGGTTCACCTCCTTCGACTGGCTCGCTCCTTCTCGGCGGACGTTTCGGTGGCCCTCTACGAGCAAGGCGGTGCTCCCGGCCGGGGACACGCCTATGGGACGACCAGCCCGATTCATCTCCTGAATGTTCCGGCCGGCCGCATGAGCGCGTTCCCCGACGCTCCCACCCATTTCTTGGACTGGGCCCGCGCTCGGGACGGATCGGTCCGGCCCGAGGCGTTTCTCCCGCGCCACGACTACGGTGAGTACCTCGCCGAAATCCTGAATCGCGAGACCAAGGAATCGAAGGGCCGCCTCGAAATTCGTTCGGCCGAAGTGCTCGACGTGGAATCGGCGGGCGAGGGACTCCGGCTGCGCTTCCGCTCGGGGCCGGCGAGGTCCGCAAGCCGCGTCGTCCTCGCCACCGGGCACCCGCTTCCCGCGCCGCCAATTCCACTCGATCGCGCGGTCCTCGATGGGGGTCGGTACAAAGAGAATCCCTGGGACAGCGCCGCGCTGGATCGGCTCCCCAGCGACGCATCCCTTCTCCTGATCGGGAGCGGCCTGACCGCGGTCGACGTGCTTCTGGAGTCGCGCCGCCGCGGGTTCCGGGGCGTGATCCACCTTCTGTCGCGGCGCGGGCTTCTTCCCCTGCCGCACGGCGGGGCGGAACCGCCCCGATCCGGAATCCCGGCCGATTTCCCGCGAGGGCGTCTCCTCCCGATGATGAAGCGGCTCCGGATGGAGGCGCTGCGCGCCGAGAAGAACGGGGAAGGGTGGCGTTCGAGCATCGACGCCCTCCGGCCCGCGACGCAGGAGCTCTGGCGCTCGCTCGACGCCGAGGAGAAGCAGCGTTTCCTGAGGCACCCACGGGCCTACTGGGAGGTCCATCGACACCGCGTTGCTCCCGAGATCGACGAAAAAGTGAAGGTCGAGCTTCAATCCGGGAGGGTGGTGCGGCACGCGGCGCGGATCGTCGCGATCGGGGCCGCGAGCGACGGGCTCCGGGTGGGCATCGCCCCACGGGGCGCCGCCGCGGCGAAGGAGCTCCTCGTGCAGCGGGTCATCAACTGCACCGGACCCAACACCGGCGTCGAGATGTGCCGGTCGCCGCTCACGCTGACTCTCTTGACGTCGGGGGCCTGCACACCGGACGAGGTGGGCATCGGCTTGGCGTGCGACGCCGACGGCGCGCTGATGGACTCGGCGGGGCGCGTCTCGGATCGCCTCTTCACACTCGGTCCGCTTCGAAAGGGAGAGCTCTGGGAGAGCACGGCGGTCCCGGAGCTCCGCGTGCAGGCGGAGCGCCTGGCGCGCCGTCTCCTGGGCGGAATGGACGCCGGTAGTCCGCGATGAAGTCCGCTGCTTCATACGGCGCCGCCCACCCATGCGCCGGGCGAAACCTTGCCTGGGACAGGAGCGTATGTAATTCTCAGCCCAGCCGCGCCGGGATTCCCGAAGGAGCCTCTCTCCTTCACCCTTGCGCGCACCGCCTGGGATCCGGCACTCCATCTACCCGGAGGACCTATGCTTAGCACTCGGGGCCTGGTCAAGATCTACCCAGGTCCGGTCACGGCGTTGAACGGAATCGACCTGGACGTGCCTCAAGGCATGTTCGGGCTCCTCGGACCGAACGGCGCGGGGAAGTCCACCTTCATGAAGATCCTCGCCGGGCTGCTCGAGCCTACCTCGGGCAGCGTGACGCTGGACGGATCGGACATTCTCGGGCATCCGGACACCCTCTGGCCGCGCCTCGGTTATCTGCCGCAGGAATTCGGCTTCTATCCTCACCTGACGGGCGAGGCCATGCTCGCGCATCTCCTCGAGCTCAAAGGGGTCGCGGCGCCGCAAGGACGCAAAAAGCTCGTGGCGGCTCTCCTGGAACGCGTGAATCTCACATTCGCGGCCAAGCGCAGGGTCAAAGGGTATTCCGGCGGCATGCGGCAGCGTCTTGGGATCGCGCAGGCTCTCGCGGGCGATCCGCGTCTCATCATCGTGGACGAGCCGACGGCGGGATTGGATCCGGAGGAGCGCCTGCGGTTCTACCATCTGCTGTCCGAGCTCGCGGCGAATCGCATCGTCCTTCTCTCAACCCACATCGTGGAGGACGTCGCGGTGCTCTGTCCGCGCTTCGCCGTCATCCGCGCGGGCCGGCTCTTGACGGTGACGTCGCCGAGCGAGGCCCGCGCGGCAATACGCGGGCACATCTTCGAGGGCATGGTGAGCGTGGACGATCTGCCGCGCTTGCGCGCCGAGCGCACGGTCACGCAGGCGCTCCTGGTGGAGGGGCGCAACCGGGCGCGGATCTACGAGCCCGCGGGATCTCCGCCCGACGGGTTCGCCTCCGTTCCGGTGACGCTGGAGGATGCCTACCTCGTGCTCATGCGCCTCGGCGCGTTTCCCACCGACGAGCCGCGCGCCGGCCGAGCCGCGCAACGCGACGACGCGCTGTCGCCGGGCTCCGCGCCGGCCGAGGTCGCGGGATGAGTTTTAGGCGGCTTCGGGCGACCTTCAGCGTGGAGTACTGGCACACCTTGCGTCGGCCGCTCTTCATCGTGCTCGCCTTCATGCTGCTCTTGAGCGCGTTCGGGCTCTCCTCCGGGAAGATGTCGATCTCCTCCGGGGACAGCTCGGTCGGCGGAACGAAGGCCTGGATCACGTCGGAGTTCGCGCAGACGCAGATGATGACGTTCATCGTCCTGCTCTATTACGCGTTCTTCATCGCGATCGGGGCGGGCATGACGCTGCTCCGCGATCGCGAGACCAAAGTCGACACGCTGCTCCACTCCACGCCGCTCACGGCGGGCGAGTATGTATGGGGACGCTTCCTCGCGATCACGTGCGGCTTCATCGTCCTGATGGTCTGGCAGATGGCCGTCACCGCGCTGTTCAACCACGTGGTTCCGAACGCGTCGGCCCTGGAGATCCGCGGCCCGTTCCGGATGATGAACTATCTCACCCCGGTGCTAACCATCGGTCTTCCGTTTCTCATCTTCTTTGCCGGCCTGTCGATGTTTCTCGGAGAGAAGACCCGAAGTCCGGTCCTGGTCTTCCTGCTTCCGGTGGCGACGCTTCTCATTTTCGGATTCTTTCTCTGGACCTGGGCGCCTTCGTGGCTCGACCTGAGAGTGAACAAGCTCTTCCAGCTGATCGACCCCGCCGGCTATCGGTGGCTCAATGAAACGCACTTGAAGGTGGACCGCGGCGTCCAGTTCTACAACACGCAGCCGGTCCCCTACGACTTGCTGTTCTGGCTGAACCGGGCGTGGATGATCGTGGCCGGCCTGGGCGCCGTGCTCCTCGCCCAGCGGTCCGTTGCCCAGTCGCTGCGCGGCGAGGTCGCCTCCAAGGCCCACGCGAGGATGGGAACGCGGCCGGCCGTAGCGGGCATGGGGGACGAGGCGCCGGCGGCCGGCCCCGTGAGCGCTCTCGGGATGAAGAGCGGAGCGCCGTCGTTCCTCGGAGGCGCGATCTCGGTCGCGAGGGTGGAGCTCCATGAATTGCTCCGCCAACCGGGCCTCTACATCTTCATCCCGGTCATCCTGGCCCAGGGGCTCGCCAACGCTCTGTTGGCCGTGGGCATGTTCGATACGCCGATCCTCTTGACGCCCGGCATGACGGCGGTCGCGATCTCGACCCAGATTTCCGCGCTCGTCTGTCTCATGCTCATGTTCTATACCGTCGAATCCCTGGAGCGGGAACGCACCACCGGCTTCTCGCAGATTCTCTACGCGACCCCGCTCCGCACCGCGGCGCTCCTGTCCGGCAAGGCCCTCGCGAACAGCGCGGTCGCGACCATAGTGCTGCTCGCGTCGCTTGCCGCGAGCGCGATCGCCCTGCTGGTGCAGCATACGGTCCCGTTCTCCTTCGGCCCGTACCTGCTCGTGTGGGGCCTCCTCCTGATTCCGACCTTCCTGGCGTGGACGGCCTTCGTGACCGCGGTCTACGCGGCGGTGGGGAACCGCTACGCCGCCTACGCCGTCGCCTTGGCGGCGTTCGCCTATACCGGCTTTCGTGTCTTGACCGGTCAGCTGAGCTGGGCCGGGAACTGGGCGTTGTGGCGCGCTCTCCGGTGGAGCGACCTCGGCTTCTTCGAGACCGACCGCGTCGCGTTGATCTTAAACCGCGTGATGGTCTTGGGTCTCGCGGTGCTCTTCATCGTGCTCGCGATGCGCCTCTTCGGGCGCCGCGGCGCCGATGCCGTGCGCACCATGCACCGTCTCGCCCCGAGCCGGCTGGCGTCTTCGGCGCTCAGGCTCGCGCCCTACGCCATGGTCCCTCTCATCGCCTGGGCGGCCCTCATATTCCAGGTGAGCGAGGGGAGCGAGGGCGCCGCGGCCAAGAAGGCGAAGAAGGATTACTGGGCGAAGAACCTCAAGACGTGGCTCGATGCCCCGCTGCCGGACATCGCGCGCGCCGACGTGAGGCTGAAGCTGGATCCGGCCCGGCACTGGTTGGCGAGTGATGGGACGTTCACGCTCGTGAACGGCCTGGACGCGCCGCTCGCTCAGATTCCGCTGACGGGGGGGTGGGACTGGGAGCATCTGACCTGGACCATGAACGGGCGCGCGGCCACGCCGGAGGACAGCCGGCACCTCTACATTTTTACTCCCCCCGTGCCGCTCGCCAAGGGCGACAGCGTCGTGATCGGTTGGAAGTGGGATGGGCGTTTCCCCAAGGGCGTCACGAAGAACGGCGGCAACACGATGGAGTTTGTCCTGCCGTCGGGGGTCGTCCTGACCGGGTTCACACCGAGCTTCGTGCCGGTCGTGGGATTCATGGAAGATCAGGGGGAGACCAAGGAGAACAAGACGGAGCCGCGCCGCTATCCGCGCGATTACTGGAAAGGGGTCACGCGCGCGAGCTACGGAGCCACCGCGTGGTTTCCCGCACGCGTAAGCGTCACGGCTCCCGCGGAGTACACGCTCAACTCGATCGGGGTCTGCGTGAGCGACTCGGTGAAGGACGGGTGGCGCACGCAAGTATGGGCGACGGATCACCCCGTGAAGATCCTCAACGTGGTATGCGGCAAGTGGAAGGTGAAACAGGGGAAGGGCACGACCATTTTCTACAGCTCCGCCCACCCGTACAACATCGATGAAATGTCCTCCACCCTGGACGCCGCCCGCCGCTGGTACTCCGAGTGGTTCCTCCCGTATCCCTGGCGGGAGCTCAAGCTCTCGGAATTTCCCGCCCTCGCCGGCTACGCCCAAGGCTTCGGAACGAATATCACGTTCAGCGAGAACATCGGGTTCCTGACCAAGAACGACGCCAAGACCGACGCGACATTTCTCGTCACCGCCCACGAGGCGGCGCACCAATGGTGGGGGAACATCTTGACCCCGGCCAACGGGCCGAACGGCGATTTCCTCAGCGAGGGCATGGCCCATTTCTCCACCCTGTTGCTGTTCGACAAGATGAAGGGCCCCCGGGGGCGAATGGAATTCGCGAAGTCCCTCGAAGCCCGTTACAATGATCGCCGGCGCGTGGACGACGAGCGCGCCATGTACGACGTGGATGGGAAGAGGGAAGCGGACGAGACGGTCATCTACGACCGCGGGGGCTGGGTTTTCTGGATGCTCTACGATTTCATGGGGCACGACCGCGCGCTGGCGGGCTATCAACACTTCATCCGGACGTGGAGTGTGGGCCGGGATCATCCCGCGCTTCAGGATTTCGTCGCCTCCATGCGCCCGTACGCGGCCGACGCCGCGGCGTACGACGCGTTCGTGAAGGAGTGGTTGGAGGATCGGGTCGTGCCGGAGTACCGGGTCGTCTCCGCGAAGAAGGCCAAGAGCGGTTACGACTATGACGTCACCGTGACGGTGCGGAACACCGGGACGGGGAGGATGCCGGTGGAAATTGCCGCCGCGGCCGGAGAGCGCTGGTCCGAGCCGAACGCGAAGGCACCCGAAGCACGCTGGGAGCAGAATCCGTCCTACCGCGAAGCGCGCGGGAGCGTGACGCTCGGCGCCGGAGAATCGAGGACGCTCACGATCCGCTGCGGATTCGTGCCCGAGCGCGTCGTGGTGGATCCCGACGCGCGAATCCTGCAGCTCCGGCGAAAGCAAGCGGTCGCGACCCTGTAGAGCCGGGACCTCCCTTGTCCAAATCGAAACCCAAAGGCAGACAGAACCCGCCGCGCGACAACGTCCTCCGCCGCCCTTGGATCGCGCCGGCCGCGCTCGTTCTCCTCACCGCGCTTGTGTACGCGCGCTCGATGCTCGTGCCGGTCCACGACTGGGACGACTACGTTTACATCTTCCGCGACTCGCGGCTCGAGCACCTGTCGGGCGCGAATCTCCTCCGCATCTTGACGCAGCCCTTTTTCGCCAACTTTCACCCCATCACGACGCTCACCTATGCGTTCGACCGCGCCGTCTGGGGAACCTGGGTGCCCGGATTTCATCTCACCCAGCTGGCCTTCTATATCGGAGGCGTCGTCGGCCTCTACTTCCTCTTCGCCCGTCTGCTCGGCTGGCGTCCCGGCGCGTTCGTGGCGGCGGCGATCTTCGCGACACACACGATCCATGTGGAGTCGGTGGCCTGGCTGGCGTCGAGGAAGGACGTCGTCTGCCTGTTCTTTTACGCGCTCGCGCTCAACACCTATGTGCGGTACGCGGGCTCCACTTCCATTCGCTGGGGGACGTACGCTCTCACCTTCGTTCTGTCCGCCGCCGCGATGCTCTCGAAAGGCTACGCGGTGGTCCTCCCGGCCGTGTTCTTCGCCTACGATCTCTGCTTCTCGGGGCGGATCACGCGGAGACAAATTGTCGACAAGCTGCCGTTCCTCACCATCGCGGCCGTTACGATCCTCCTCACCACCAACGCTCAGGATCGGGACAGCGCGCTGATCCAGCCCGGACTTCCATTGGTGGCGCGCGTGGCGCTCCTGGCCAAGATCTTCGCGCTCTACGTCGGACACGCGCTTCTGCCCGTCCGGCTCTCGGCGTTTTACGCGGTCGGCGGTGAGCCCCCCGAGCCTTCGATCGTCTTCATCGGCGCCCTCCTCGGGCTTGCGCTCGTCGCCGGATTCTCTTCCCTGCGCCGAAAGAATCCTGCGGCCGCGTTCGGAATCGCCCTCTTTCTGCTCCCGCTCGCGACCGTCATGAACTTCTTCTTCACGCTGCGGATCTGGATGACCGATCGATATCTGCTCTTCCCGACGATCGGGTCGTCGCTCGCGCTCGTGGCGCTGGCGACGCCGCTCTTCCGACCTCGGGGCGCCGATCGGGCTCCGGCCCGTCATGGTCCCGCCCGCGCGTGGCTTGCCGGAGCGGCGATCTCCCTGATCGGGCTCTACTCCATCCTGACCTTCGCGCGGATCGGCGTCTGGACCAGCAGCGTGAGCCTGTGGAGCGACGTTCTTCGAAAAGATCTCGACCTCCCGGGATCGGGGCCTGTGACCGCGCAGGATCTGAGCGGATCGTCCAAGATCGGATTGGTCGCGAACGGGCCCCTGATGGGCTTGGTCCACGCCTATCTGTGGATGGGCAACAATGAGGAGGCGGGCAAGGTCGCCGCCCTGGTGGGCGGTACGGCCGGGGCCGGCGCGGACGACAGCGAGCTGGCGCTGGCGCAGCGCGATCTCGACGCGGGGAAGCCCGGGGACGCGCTCCGGCGGCTCACGCCGATCTCTCAAGGCAAGACGTGGGTCGCGCCCCTGGCGACGATCTGGATCGGCGCGGTACAGAAGACCATGGGAAACGAAGAGGCCTCTCGTCAGTCGATCCGCGAGGGAATCGAGCGCTATCACAAGTCCGGCCAGCCCGCGACCGACGGCCTGATCCATGTCGGCACGGCGGCGTTCCGCCGCGGCGATTACCGCCAGGCGGCGGAGTGGTACGGGCTCGCGCTCCAGGAATCTCCGAAGGAGGCGAAGGCGGCATTCCACCTGGGGAGGGCCCTCGAGGAAAGCGGCGACGTTCCCAAGGCGATGGAGCTCTACAAGCGAATCACCGCCGGAGAACTGGTTATTCTGCCGGACGCCCAGTTCACAGTTCTCGACGTCTATCTTCAGATGGCCGTGGCCGCGCAGCGGATCGGCCATCGCCAGGAGGCGATCGGCTACTTCGAGGAGGTTCTCCGGCGCTCTCCGGGTCACCCGAAGCGCGGCGCCATCCTGGCTCAGATCAAGACCCTCCGCGCTCCTGCCGCGGCGAATCCGTAATTCAGGGACGAGGGACCATGGCGAAGAACAAGCGTCGGCGCGCGGCGATGACCCAGGGGAGCGGTGGGGCGCAGCCGTCGCCACCGGAGTCCTCCGTGACATCGGGCAAGACGACCGTGGAGCCGATCCTCAGCGGTCGCCCCGGCGCGCGCCTCCTCCTCCTGGCCGGTCTCACGGCCCTCTGCCTCGCCCCGTTCATCGGAAAGGCATTTCACATCGACGATCCGCTATTTGTTTGGGCCGCGAAGCAGATCCAGGCGAATCCCGGAAACCCGTACGGGTTTTCCGTCAATTGGTACGGAGTCGCGATGCCCATGTCGGAGGTCACCAAGAACCCGCCGTTGACCTCCTACTACATCGCGGCCGTCGCGGCCGTAGCGGGATGGAGCGAGCGGGCTCTCCATCTCGCGTTTCTTCTGCCGGCCATCGTGGCGATCCTCGGAACGTATCTCCTCGCCGAGCGGATGTGCCGCCGGCCGCTCCTCGCGGCCCTTTGCACGCTCTTCACGCCCGCATTCATCGTATCGAGCAGCAACGTCATGTCGGATACCTTGATGCTCGCCCTCTGGGTTGTCGCGGTCTATCTCTGGGTGACTGGCCTGCAAAGCCGATCCTGGATCCTGCTGACGCTTTCCGGCATTGCGATCGCCCTCTGCTCGTTGGCGAAATATTTCGGGATGTCGCTGATCCCGCTGTTGTTCCTCTACTCGGTGTTCCGCGAGCGGCGCGTCTCGTGGGCCGCCGCGTATCTCCTCGTGCCGGTGGTTCTCCTTGGCGCCTACCAGTGGGCGACGAACGCGCTCTATGGGCGCGGCCTCCTGCTGGACGCGGCCTCGTACGCCACGGGGGCCCGGACCAGCTGGAGTAAGTATTCGTTCGAGAAATTGTTGATCGGATTGGGATTCACCGGCGGTTGTCTCGGCGCGACATGGCTGTTCGCGCTCCGATCGCGGCGTCCCACGGCGCTCTTGGCGGTCGGGGCGACCGCGATCGCGGTGACGGTCGCCGTCGCGAGCGCGAGGATGATCGGAAGCCACGAATTGGGAGAGGGGGACCAAAATCTGTGGGCGACGGCGGGGCTCCTGGGCCTCTTCGTGGCGGGAGGGCTCAGCATCCTGGCGCCGGCGATCCTCCCTCTGCTGAAGCGGACCGATCCCGATGAGATGCTGCTCGCCCTCTGGATCCTCGGCACATTCGCATTTGCCGCGATGGTGAACTGGTCCACGAATGCCCGATCGATCCTGCCGATGATTCCGGCCGTGGCCATCATGATGATGCGCGAGCTCGAGCATCGGCGAAACGCGCGGCTGGGGGTGGGACCGATTGTCGCCGGCATCGCGCTGGCCGCGGCCGTGGCCATGGGAGTGGGTTGGGCCGATTTCGTGTACGCCAACAGCTCGCGGCAGGCAGCGAACGTGATTCACGCGAAGTACCGAAGCAACCCCCGCGGAATCTGGTTCGAAGGCCACTGGGGATTCCAGTACTACATGGACGCTCTGGGTGGGAAGGCGATCGATTCGCGCACGACGCAGCTCTACCCGGGAGACATCATCGTCATCCCGGAGAACAACACCAACGTGTCGCCCGCGCCCGAAGACCGCACGCGGCTCGTGGAAACGATCGAGATTCCCGGAGGCCGGTGGATCTCGACGATGAGACTCGGAGCAGGCCTCTACTCCGACGCGTTCGGCCTTCTTCCGTTTACGGTGGGGAAGGTTCCCGCGGAGCGCTACAAGGTCTACGAAGGGATTTTGCCGCAGTAGCGAAAAGGACCGGGCCCCCCGGCCCAGGTCACCGCCATCCCGAAACGACGACCACTGCCAAGTTTTCGTAGGGATTCACGGGACGCCCCGCTCCCGTCGGGAGGACCTCCGCCCGGAGGACGTGGGACTTGAGCAAATAGGAGATTTGCCGGCCCCACGTGATGATATAGGGGGCGCAATACCAACCCGACGACGCATGGGGCGCCGGCGGCAACACGGCCGGCTCCTCCACGTCCCTTGGATCCGGAAACACTCCGATCAGCCAGAGGCGATGTCCCGACTTCAACGTCGCGGTGACCTTCTCGAGGACCGGGTCGATCGGATTCGATCGCGCCATCGCAGCCTTGAGCAGATCGTACCGGTGGATCCGGAGATCTTCGAGCGGCGGGAGCGTCGTCCAATCGGCGGTCCCCTTGTAGTAGCGACGGAAGCTGACCCCGTAATACCAGGGATTCACGACGATCAGATCCTGGGCCGAGGCTTCCGTTCCGACCAGGGATGCCACGATGTCGGCGTTCGTCCGCCGCTCCGTCACGTGGGCCCATCCGGGCACCGCCATCGCAGCGGCGATCGCAGCGGCGAGAACAAGCCTGGCGATTTTCCACGCATGGGTCGTCGCAGCGGCCCATGCGCCCGCGTCCAGGGCCGGAGCGAGGATCGCCAGGAGCGGGACGTAGTACCACGGCTGCGTCTGCAGCTTGGTCGACGCCAGCGCGGCCAGGAACGCTGCCGTTGACGCGACCACGACCGCCCCGCTGAACAGCGCCACGCCCTGGCTCGCGGCGTTCTGTCCGGGGCTCGATCGAGGGCGAAGGGAGCGGGCCACGGCCCGGCCGCAGACGATGGCAAGCACGAGCCAGGGGACGGCCGTCGCGGGTCCTCCCGGGCTCACCGCCTGGATGAGGATCGAGAGCAGCTGCATCGCGCTCGTCGGGCTCTGGATCACGACGTTCCAGCTCTGCGCCGCGGCAATGGTCGCTCGATAGGGTAGTAGTGAGAGCGCCGCGACGGCGCCGACAAGCACGACCGCGCCGGCCGTTTTCAGGTCGGCGCGCCTTAGCGATACGACGGCTCCGGCCGCGCAGATGCCGACGAGCAGAAAGGCATTCTGGTACATGCATTGGACGCTGAGGACCGCGAGGATTCCCGCGCCCACGAACCCCTTCGCGGAGGGCGACTCGATGGCCCTCCATACGAGCGCCATCGTCGCCACGATCAGGACCATCCCGAGCCCGTAGGGCCGGATCGAGTCGACGGCGCGAACGGCGACGGGATTGAGGCCGATCAGCGCCAGGGAGAAGAGCGGGGTAGGGCTGCGGAGCGATCGACACGCCAGCCAGAGCGCGCCGAGGAAGGCGAGACCGACGGCGAAGCCGAACACTCGGAGGCCCAAGTCGTCGCTGCTCCCTCCCGCAGTGGCCCAACCGCGCACGAGCAGCGCCACCAGCGGCGGAAACCCGTCGTACTTTAGAAACGAGTAGATCTCGTGGACCGAGGCCATTCGCGCGAATTCGGCTGTGTTGACCTCGTCGCGCCAGAGCGCCCCCGCCTGCGTCAGGAAGCCGATATGGAAGAGCACGGCGAGGAGGCAGACAGCGATCGCGATGCCCCATTCGGCGCGCCGAAGGCCCTCTCCCGGGGCGTTCCCCTCGGATTGGATCTCCTTCCGGCGCTTCTTGCTCATCCTGTGCTCTTCCTCGCCACGACGGCGATCGCGGGCGTCCATCGGCGCCAGATTCGGGTGGGCAGGTGCAGGTAGCCCAGACCCGGCACGAGGTACCGGTAGATCCCCCACCACTCGACGAGCGCGAAATTCTCCCCTGCCCACCCGAGCCAGGAGCCGCGCGAGACCTTGTGAACGTGGGTCTCATCCTTGTCCAGAAGGCGCACGATCGGCCCGGTCGGTCCGTCGTAGACGGGCACGACGAAGATGAAGTGGCCGTCCGGGGTAAGCTTGGAACGGACGGTCGACGCGACCAGATCCAGCGACGGCACGTGCTCGATGACGTCGAAGGCCGTGATGACATCGAACAATCCCAAGAAGGGGATCGTGTCGATGTCGGCCTGGGCGAACGTCGCGCCCGGGACGGCCTGGGCCGCTTGCTCCGTCGCGAATCGACTCACGTCGGCGCCGAATCGCTGCCATCCCGGATCGAGCGCCGATAGAAACGTCCCGAAGGCGCAGCCGAAATCGAGAATTCGCGGTGAGGGCTTTCCCGCGGCGGCGCGCTCCGCGAGGCGGCGGTAGAACCGAAGCTTCCGCGGCGGATTTTGCCGGGCGTAGTCGCGGTAGTTGGCTTCGTAGTATTCCCGCTCGAAACGTGATCCCCGGGGCGTCCTCAATCGCCGAACCGCCTCTTCCACAAGAGGCCCAGCGTGGCCGTCACGGTCCGCGACACGTTCATCTTGCTCCCGCCTTCCTTGTAGTCGTAGCGCAGGATGAATGGGACCTCTCCGAAAATCAGGTTCATCCGCCGGAGCTTGAGAAGGATGTCCACCATGCATTGAAAGCCGTCCTGGTCGAGGAAGCTCTCGCCGTAGCGGGCGAGCGCGTCCCGGACGACACGCGCGCGATAGGCCCGATACCCGCAGGTGAAGTCCCTCACGCCCCGGGTGGGGAACACGAGGCGGAAGATCCAGGACGCGCCGTAGCTCAACGCCTGGCGGAACAGGGGAACGCCCACGCATCGGGATCCGGCGCGGTATCGAGACGCGATGACCACGTCGTGCCCCTCGGAGATCATGCGGACCATGCGGAGGATCAATCCCGGCGCGTGCGTATCGTCAGCGTCCATCGTCACGATGATGTCCCGCCCGCCCGCCGACTCCGCCGCCGCGACGAGGCCATCCCGGATGGTGGCGCCCAGGCCGAGATTGACGTCGTGCTCCATCAGCCGGATCGGCATTCGGGCCGCGCACGCGCGCACGGTGTCGCGGGTGGAATCCCGGCTGCCGTCGTCGACCAGGATGACCTTGTACGGCATCGCGGCATCCTCGAGCGCCTCGTCGACATGGTCGAGCAGCCTCTCGATTCGGGCTTCCTCGTTGTAGACCGGAAGCACGACGTACACGATCCGCTTCTCGTGTTTCCCCTTGCCGGTCCCACTCGGCTCGCTCATAGACCCCTTGTAGCAGAAGTTGTAACGAGTGCGCCTCTCCGAGCTTCAAACTATATCCCGTAAGTTATAGTATATCATATCTTTACACAACTGCACGAGCGCTCTCTTGATGGCGCCCGAATCGGCCGATAACAAGGGCGATGCGGACGATTCGAGCATGGGGCTTTGCCCTCTTCCTGCTGCTCCTCCCGCGCGCCGGCTTCGCTCTCGATCCCGCGCGCGCGATCACGCAGTACTCCGTCCAGACTTGGTTCGCGAAGGACGGGCTCCCTCAGAACTCGGTGCACGCCATCTACGAGGATCCGGACGGCTACATGTGGTTCGGCACCGAGGAGGGGCTCACCCGCTTCGACGGCGCGCATTTCACGACGTTCAATCAGGTGACGCCGGCCCTCGATGGGGGCTTCTGGATCGGGTCGTTGAACGGCGGCCTCGCGCACTACAAAGACGGCACCTTCACGCAGAGAGGGCACGAGCTGGGCCTCGAGAACAACGCGGTTCGGCCCGCGTTCGAGGACGGGCGCGGCGGCCTCTGGGTCGGAACCGTCGGCGGCGGCCTGGTGCTGCTCCGGCAGGGACGCGCGACGGCCTACACGCAGCGCGACGGTATTCCGAGCGACATCGTCCGCGGCATCGTCAAGGACGAGGATGGGAGCCTCTGGCTCGGCACCGCTGAAGGCCTCTGCCGGTTCCGAGACGGGAAGGGCGTCGCCTATACGACGCGGGACGGCCTCCCGGACAACACCGTCATGTCCCTCTATCGCGACCGAGGAGGCGTCCTCTGGGTCGGCACCCTCGGCGGCCTCTCCCGATACGCGGACGGCCACTTCACGAACTACCGTCGGGCCGACGGACTACCCGACGACGGCGTCTACGCCCTGTGCGAGGACCGCGCGGGAACCCTCTGGATCGGAACCGAGGGAGGGCTCTGCCGCTACTCGCGGGGAGTGTTCTCGTCGCTGACGGCGAAGGAGGGGCTCTCCGGTGACCGGATCCGAAGCATCCGCGAGGACCGGGAGGGGAGCCTTTGGGTGGGGACGTTCGGCGGCGGTCTCACGAGGCTGCAGGACGGCAAGTTCCTGAATTACACGACCCGCGAGGGGCTCGTGCACGACGGGGTCGGCCCGGTGATCCAGGACCGGACCGGGGGGATCTGGCTCGGGACCCGGGGCGGCGGCTTGAGCCGCTACAAGGACGGCGCGTTCGTCTCCTACACCACCAAGAACGGCCTGGCCAGCGATCTCGTCGAGTCGCTCTGCGAGGACCACACCGGTGCGATCTGGATCGGGACGTTCGGGGGTGGGCTTTCCCGCTTCAAGGACGGAACGTTCACGACGCTGACGCCGAGCGGGCCCGGGCGGAACGTCGTGACAACGATGCACGAGGACCGTCAGGGCAATCTCTGGATCGGCTACAACGGCGGCGGGCTGGATCGGTACAAGGACGGCAAGTTCACGTCCTACACGACCGCGGACGGGCTCGCGCACAACATGGTGCGGGACTTGTTCGAGGATCGCGATGGGGCCCTCTGGATCGGAACCGTCGGCGGCGGGATCAGCAGGCTGGAAGGCGGCCGTTTCACGAGCTACTCCACGTCGAACGGCTTCCCGTACGACGTCATCGGTTGCATCACGCAGGACTCGCAGGGGACGATGTGGTTCGGCACGCTGGGAGGCGGCCTGGTTCGATTCCGGGATGGGAAATTCCGGCAGATCACCACGCGCGACGGGCTCTTCGATGACACGGTCTATTCGATCCTGGAGGACACAGAGGGCAACTTCTGGATGAGCTGCAACGTCGGTGTCTCACGCGTGAGCCTCGCGCAGCTCGACGACTTCGCGGACGGCAAGATCCCGAAGGTCACGGCCCTCTCCTTCGGCGAAGCCGACGGAATGCGGAGCCGCGAGTGCAACGGCAACTCGCCCGGCGCGTTGAGAGCGAACGACGGCAGACTCTGGTTCTCCACGCTGGGTGGCGCGGCCGTCATCGATCCGAATCACATCCCGTTCAATCGTCGCCCGCCGCCGGTCCTTGTCGAGCGTGTGATCGCCGACGGCAAGCCGCTTAAGTCGAAAGGAACGATGCACGTCCCGCCGGGGAAGGGCGCGCTGGAGTTCCAGTACGCCGCCCTGAGCTACCTGGCGCCGGAACGCGTGCGCTTCCGTTATCGCCTGGAGGGGTTCGATCGGGACTGGGTCGAGGCCGGCACGAGGAGGGTGGCCTACTACACCAACATCCCGCCGGGCCGCTATACGTTCCGGGTCCTGGCCTGCAACAACGACGGCGTCTGGAGCGCGGACGGCGCCTCGGCCGCGCTGGAGCTCGCCCCGCACTTCTATCAAACGTACGGATTTCTCGGGCTGTGCGTCGCCGCCATCGCGATGTCCGGTGTGTGGTGGCATCGGTCGCGCGTCCGCCGGCTCACCCAGAAGGCGGAGAAGCTGCGCGCGCTCGTGGACGAGCGCACCCGCGCCAAGGAGGCTCTCGCGGAGAGCAACCGGAAGCTCGAGCTGGCTCTTTCAGAGCTTCACCGCGCCCAAGAGACCCTCGTGCAGCAGGAGCGGCTGCGCGCTTTGGGCCAGATGGCCAGCGGCGTGACCCACGACTTCAACAACGCGCTCACCCCCATCGTGGGCTACACCGATTTCCTCCTCGTGCGCACCCAGATTCTCGACGACCGCGAGAAGACCCTGGAGTACCTCAAGAACATCAATATGGCCGCCAAGGACGCGGCCAATGTCGTGAAGCGCCTTCGGGAGTTCTACCGCCCGCACGATGAGAAGGAGGTATTTCCGGTGGTCGCGCTGGATGCGATCGTGCGGCAGTCGATCGCCATGACCCAGCCCAAGTGGAAGGATCAGGCGCTCGTCGAGGGCGTCACGATCGAGGTGAAGTCCGAGCTGGCCATCACGCCGCTCCTCTCCGGGAACGAAGCGGACCTTCGCGAGATGCTCACGAACCTGATTTTCAACGCCGTGGACGCGATGCCGGAAGGCGGGTCGATCACGCTGCGCACGCGCGTCGAGGGAACGTTCGTCGTTCTCGAGGTCTCGGACACCGGCACCGGAATGACCGACGAAGTGCGCCAGCGCTGTCTCGAGCCGTTCTTCACGACGAAAGGCGCCGAAGGGACGGGGTTAGGTCTCCCGATGGTCTATGGGATCGTTTGCCGTCACGGCGGAACGATCACGATCGACAGCGCCCCCGGGAAGGGGGCGACGTTCCAGATCAAGCTCCCGGCCAAAGCCATTCCGGCGCGAGAGAAGGGCGCCGAGGCCCCGCCACCCGCTCCGGAGCTCCGGTCCTTACGCGTGCTTGTCGTCGACGACGAGCCGAGGGTTCTGAGCTTGGTCCAGGATTACCTCGTTGCCGATCATCACAGCGTGGAGACCGCGACCGATGGTCGGGATGGGCTCGACAAGCTCCGGACCGGCAAGTTCGACTTGATCGTCACCGATCGCACCATGCCCAAGATGACCGGGGACCAGCTGGCGGTCGCCGCGAAGCGGCTGCGGCCCGAGACGCCGATCGTCCTCCTCACCGGGTTCGGTGAATTGATGAGCGATCACGACGAGCGGCCTGAGGGCGTGGATCTGATCGTGAGCAAGCCCATCACGCTCGCCGCGCTCCGGGCCGCCATGACAAGGGTCATCGCCGCCTGAGGTCACCCGGGCGTCGCGGCCGACCCTAGCGCTGGGTTGAGACGGTGCGCCTCGCGAAAATCCGCCGCCGCGCCATCGGAATCGCCGATCCGCGACTTGCAGACCCCTCGATTGTAGTAGGCGTACGGATCCCGCACGCCCGACTCGATCGCCCGATCAAACTCGGCGATCGCATCTCTGTATCGAGCCAGCTGCAGATAGGCGTTCCCGCGAGGGAAGTGGAGGGTCGTTGCCTGGAGGGGCATCAGGACTCTCGCACGCTCCAGGTCCGTGAGCGCCTCGTTGGGACGAGCCAGGCGTAGGTACGCGATCGCGCGGTTGTAATACGTGCGGCCCATGTTCGGCTCCAGGCTCAACCCGCGGTCGAACATGATCAGGGCCGAGTCCACCTGCCCCAGGCTTCCATAGGCGTTTCCGAGCCCGTCGAACAGGATTCCTCTGCGCGAGCCCAGCCTCAACGCGGTTTGCAGATCCGCCATCGCTTCCGAGACCCGGCCCGACTTGCCCCTGAAGTTGCCGCGGGAGATGTACGCCAGGTCGCTGCGCGGGTAACGATGGATCACGGTGCTCCAGAAGGTCTCGCTATCCCGCCAGGACTCGATTTGCCGCGTGGTCTGGACCAGCAGGAACGCCGCGAAGAGGCCGCACGCCGCCCACGCGGCGGGACGGAGCGCCGGCGATTTCCGGAGAACAAGGGCCATTCCATCGGCGAGCGCGAAGAGAAGCCCGAAGTACGAGAGATAGGAATAGCGGTCCGCCATGATCGCCTCGCCCACGGGAACCCATTGGAGAACGGGCGCGATGGTGACGAGGTACCACCCGATGCCAAAGGTCAATATTCGGGTCCGCCGGAGGTCCCAAATCGCGAGCGCGACGGTGCCGAGGAGAAAGAGCGGCGAGAGGAGGTACAGGACGCCGTTCGCCTCGGAGGACGACGGATACGGATAGAAGCCGGACAGGTTGAGAGGCACGAAGAGCTTCCACACGTACATGAGATAGCCATAGCTGGGGAGCGTGAGGCGCTGGAGCGGCGAAACGGGCAGGGTGTCGGCGAGGCCCTTGAGCCCCTTGTCGACGCGGGTGAAGGCGCCGTGGAAATCCCCTCCGGCTTGAACGTTCATCGCGATCAGGCCGAAGAGGAGCGCGACGGCGAAGAACGGGGCCTTCTCGAGGAGGCTCTTCGGTTCGAGGGCGGGCCGGCGCTTCCAGAAATCGAGCAGCGCCATCACGACCGGGAACACGACGGCCATCCCCTTCGAGAGGCAAGAAAGAACGAACAGGGCGAAGGTGGCGAGGAGCCATGGCCACGCTTGCCGTTCGAGATACCGCCAGTACGTGATGCACGCCGAGAGGAAGAAGAGGCAATACAGCACGTCCTTCCGCTCCGAAATCCACGCGACCGATTCCACGTGCATGGGGTGGATTCCGAAGAGGAGCGCGACGACCGAGGCAACGAGGATCCGCCGTCCCGAGAGCAGGAGCGCGAGCCAGAAGACGAGCATGGTGTTCAGCGTGTGAAGGATCACGTTGGTGACGATGAACGGCTTGGGCGAGAGCGGTTGGGATGCGTTCGTGGCGAGCGAGATCATGGTGAGCGGGTGATAGTTGTTGGAAATCACGGCCGTGAGAAGGCCGTGGGTATCGTGGCTTTGAACGAGGGTGTTCTCCTCCACGTAGTCGGGGTCGTCCCAGCTCACGAAGGCGTGATCGAACGCGCCCGTGTACGCCGCGAACGTGACCGCGGCGATTGCCGCCACGGAGAGCAAGGTCGCACCGATGCGGCGGGGCGGCTGCGATGTCGCGGCCGTCCGCGCCGATTCGGAAGCACGATTCGGCACCCGCCGCCCGCGCCGTGGCTTCGACGGATTCCGGGTCACAGATCGGCGAGGTCCAGCCCGGCGAGGGGGCGGGCGATGCCAGGTACCCTGCAGGTGACGATGGTGCCGCCGCGGTCGGGTTGGACCTCGAGCGTGCCGCCGAGCTGCTCGGCCCGATGCTTCATGATGCTCACGCCGAGCCCCTCCCTGTTTGCGGCCGTCGAGCCCAGCCCGACCCCGTCGTCGCGAACCGTGAGCGTCAGCTGCTGGCCTTGCAGCACCAGATAGATCTCGATGGCGCGCGCCTTGCCGTGCCGGACGGCGTTGCTGATGGACTCCTGAATGATCCGGTAGAGGTTCGTCGCCGCGACGGGACGGTCGACCACAAAGGGCTTCTCATAGTCGAGCGTACACGCCACATCGAAGACCCGCTCGGTCATCGCCGCGAGCTCCTGGATCGACGCGAGGAATCCTCCCTCGCCCAGCGTTACGGGCGTGAGCCCGAGGGCCAGGCGGTGCGTCTTCGCGATCGCCTCCTGCACAAGGGAGCGGATTTCCTTCGCCGCCGTCATCTCCGGCAGCGATTGGGTGGAGAGTTTCTTCTCGACCGCGCTGGATAGAAAGAGGATGCCGGCGAGAAGCTGCCCCAGGTCATCATGCAAATCCCGTCCCAGACGCAGGCGCTCTCGCTCGCCCGCGTCGATGAGTTCCTTCTCAAGCCGCGAGCGTTCCCCCATCTCTCCCCGCAGCGACTGATTGGCCCGGGACAGGTCCACCGTCCGATCGCGGACCCGCTCCTCCAGCTCGTCGCGCGCTCGCCGGAGGTCCTCCGTGGTGCGCTCGCGGGCGGCGACGACCGCGGACAGCGTGAGCGACAAGACCGCGACGACGCCCAGGAACGATTGGAGAAGGAGAAGGGAGGCATTGGCCGACGCCAGGACGAAAGGCCCCAGGCCAAGCTCGGTGCCCCACACGGTGACCGCCGAGAGCCCGACCACCGCCGTGGCGGCGGCACGCTGGCCAAAGCGGTACGCCACCCAGACCACGACCGGGATCCAGAACCACTCGATCGGCGCGTTCTTCTGACCGATGCCGCCGAAGAAAGCGGCCGCGGTCGCGATGAGGAGGACTCCGACGCAGGTCGCCTCGACGAGCCGGCGGGGCGGAAGAGGACGCGCTCCCGCTATCCAGAGCAGGAGGGGCGGGGCGATCACGAGGTCGCCGATCCCAGGTCGTCCAGATCGCGCCGTAATCCGACCAATGTGCGAAGCCGGCGATCGAAAGGGTGGTGGCCCCCACGGTCGCGCTCACGATCGTGCTCAAGCCCGCCGCCAACCCGATGAACTTGAGAATGTCCCGCGGGCGCGAGAGCGCCTCCTTCCCGCCCGCGAAGCGATTGGCCAGCCACGCGCCTACCAGCCCCTCGAGCGTGTTCCCGGCGGCGATTCCCGCGGATGTGGCGAGCGAGCCCGCCGTCGTTGCGTTCGCCAGGAAGGCCCCGAGCGCGATCCCCGGCCAGACGCGGTTCCCGAACAGAAGAAAGGCTGCGAGGGCGATTCCGGCCGGCGGCCACACCGCTGACGCGCTGGGGTGGACGATTGCGAGGCTCAGCCCCAGCTTCGCGGCGGCGAAATAGAATGCGGCGAGGACCAGGTTCAGCCCCGCCGAATGCCACACCGATTCAGCTCCGGTGCCTAGGCGCGCTCGGTCGCTTTTCAGAAGTTCGCGCATGCAAATCCCTCGATCACGGTTCCAGAGACTCCGGGCGCCAGCCGAGCCTCTTCATTTTTTTGTAGAGGTGGCTACGCTCCAGCCCCAATCGGCTGGCCGCCTTGGTCATGGTGCCCTCGGCCAGGATAGCTGCCTCGATTTGCTTTTTCTCGAACTCCCGCACCGCCTCGCTCAGACGCGGCCGTTCGGCCACCGTGCCTTCCGCGCGGGGGAGCGCGGCATGAACCTGCTCGTGATCGACCGAAGTGCCTGGGGTCATGATGATCAGCCGCTCCACCAGGTTTCGCAGCTCGCGGACGTTGCCGGGGAAGGAGTATCGGCGAAGGGTGTCGAGCGCGCTCGGCGTAAACCGCTTCTGCTTCCCGTTCGTCTCCTTCGCGATCTGAGTCGCGAAATGCTCGAGCAAGAGCGGGATATCCTCGGGACGCTGGCGAAGGGGGGGGACAGTGATCGGAATGACGGCGAGCCGGAAGTAAAGATCTTCACGAAATTGGTTGGATTGGATCCGCTCAGCGAGATCGCGATTCGTGGCCGCGATGACGCGCACGTCGACGCGGATCGTCCTGTTTCCTCCGACCCGGAAGAATTCGGCCTCCTCCAGAACGCGAAGGAGCTTTGTCTGCGCCCGCGGGCTCAGGTCGCCGACCTCGTCCAGGAAGAGCGTCCCGCCGTGCGCCTCCTCGAACCGGCCCCGGCGCGCCTGCGTCGCCCCGGTAAAGGCGCCCCTCTCGTGACCGAACAGCTCCGATTCGATCAGCTCCTCCGGGATTGCGGAGCAGTTGACGGCGACGAACGGCCGCTCCCGCCTCGCGCCCGAGGCGTGGAGCGCCCGGGCAACCAGCTCCTTGCCCGTGCCGTTCTCTCCCTGAATGAGAACCCGGGCCGCGCTCTGTCCGGCGAGCTGAACCTCGCGCAGAAGTTTCTGCACCGCCGGCGAGGCGCCCACGATCGGATGCATCCAGGGCTGCCTCAGGCGGCTGTTCTCGTTCCGGAGCGCGAGCGTCGTGGAGGCATTGCGGAGCAGGACGAGAAGGCGCTCCAGCGAGATCGGTTTTTCCAGGAAGTCGAACGCGCCGAGTTTGGTCGCCTTCACCGCGACGTCGATCGTCGAGTGACCCGACATCATGATGACCGCGGTTTCCGGCGAGCCGGCCGTGATCTCGGCGAGGAGATCGAGCCCGCTCTCCTCCGGGAACCAGACATCCAGGAGCACGAAGTCGTAGGCGTCGCGGAGCTTTGTTCGCCCTTCGGCCACCGATGCCGCGGAATCGGCCTGAAACCCCTCGCGGCCCAGGGCTCCCTCGAGGCTCTTCCGGATGTTGGCCTCATCGTCCACGATCAACACGGATGGCATCGCGCTAGGCCCTCCGCTCGAGGGGCAGTCGCATCCGAAACGTCGTGCCCGTTCCCGCGCCGGAGTCGACGGTGATCGCGCCCCGGTGCTCGTTCACGATCCGCTCCACGATCGTGAGGCCCAGGCCGCTCCCATGGCTCTTCGTGGTGAACCCTGGCTGGAAGGGCTGCGCCCGCTGCTGCGCGCTCAAGCCGGGTCCCGTGTCGGAAACGGATAGCTCCGCCCGATCTCCTTGAGCGGCGGCCGTGACCACGACCTCGCCCGATCCGTCCACCGCCTCCAGTCCGTTCTTGATCAGGTTGATGAGAGCCTGCCGGATCTGTCCCGCGTCGGCGGAGATCGTGATCTCCCGCGCGGGAGGTGAGAATCGCAAACGGCCGTCAGTGACGTCGCGATTGTAGAGGGCGGCCAGATCCGCCAAGAGCGCCGAGACCCGGCACGGCGCGAACGCCGGGGCGGGAAGCCGGGCGAAGTCGGAGAACTCCTGAAGCAGGTGCTTCAGCGTCTCCACCTCATCCGAGATCGTTCGGACCGCCTGGTCGAGGATCTCGGGGAAGTCGGCCCTCTGGCTTTCGTAGCTCCGCTTGAGGTCGGCGATGGAGACCGCGATCGGAGTCAGCGGATTCTTGACCTCATGCGCGACCTTGCGGGCCATCTGGCTCCAGGCCGCATGGCGCTCGCTCGTGACGAGCTTGTCCCGGTAGGTCGTCAGGTCCAGGCGCATCCGGTCGAGGGCCTGGACGAGCGTTTGCAGCTCGGACACGCTCTCGAATTTCAGCGGCTCATCCCATTCGCCCTGCGCGAGCTTGTGGGAGTAATTCGCGAGACGCTCCACCGGCCGTGATATCTGGGACGACCAAAGCGTGCCGAGGAGGATCGCGATCCCGAGTCCCAAGAGCCCCAAGGACGCCGAGGTCCACTGGAGGGTTGCGATGGTCTGGTCGGCCGAGGCGGTCGAGACGAGGCCTGTGACGATCGCGGGCGATGGGCCGCCGATTTTCAACATGACGCTCCGGCTCATGTAGGCCCGGCCCCCCAAACGAACGCGCTCGATGCCTGCTCGTGCCGGGAGCGTTTCTGCATCCGCGGAGTCGATCGTCGCCGCCGCAAGTCGGCCGGACCCGTCGTGGATTGCCAGCTCCATGCCGCCGGTCTGCTTGAGTCGGGCCAGGAAGGCCGCGTCGAGGAAGAGTCCTCCGGACACGGCGCCGACCGCTTTGCCTTCATACCGGATGGGCGCGTCCAGCGACATCGCGAGCGGCGGTGAGGCCGAAGGGGAAGCCGAACCGTCGCCGATGACGGCCCCAGCCTCATTCGATATTCGGAGAAAGTCGAGCCCGAGCAGGGATTGCCGCTCGGCGACGTAGTCGTTGAGATCCCGGCTGCCCGAAGGCTGCAGGAGGTAGAGCCGCTTGAGCGTGGCATCCTTTGCCAAGATCTGGAGCTGCTCGTCGATCCGCGCACGATCCAAGTCCAGCTCGGTCTGCAGCCCGCCGAGCGCGGCATTCAGCCGTTCCGCCGCCTGCGTCCGGACCATCGACTCGACACGCTGGGAGAGGAGGTACATCGCCACCGCCAGCGGCACGAGTGCCACCAACGCGGAGCCGGCGATGAGGCGCGCCCGGAGGGATTTCATGGCTTTCGGGGGGCCGGGACGCACCGGAACAAATTGGCGAGCGCCTCGGTGTCGATCGCGTGGAGGTAGGGCTGCAGCTTGGCGCGGCTGATCACGGGGCAGCGGACGACCAACCAGTAGTCCTCAGGTAGATCGGCGATGACGGGCACGGTGGGCCAGATCTCGTGGTAGGAAAGTCGCACGACCCTTGCGGTATCAATCGGAGAGTCGGGTCCGACCGCTCCATTCAAGAATTGCTCCATGGTCTCATGCCCCGGGAGAGAAGCATCGACCTTGAATCGCCCCAGAGTGGTCGACGGGGACCCACCTAGTCGCGGGAATGGCAGCAGATCATCGCGGAAGAGTTCGTGATTTAGCCGCTCGAGTGCTTTCAGCTCCTTTTCGTGGAATGGATCCGCGAAGCCGCTCTGATACGGTCGCCGCACGGCTGCCGTGAGTTGCCCACGGGCTCCGATTCCGCTCTCCCAACGTGTCCATCCAGTCACTTCCCGAATGTGCGTGGAGGCTTCCCCCGGCCAGAACACCGCAACGTCCAAATCTCCGCGCTCGAGGGCGATCTCCTCGTCCGCGACCTCATCGAAAAGACGGACGAGCAGCGTGTCGGGCCAAGGAGCGGCAGCGGAGATAGTGGGATCTCGCACCAAACGATAGGCTCGGGTGCCAGACGCCTCCGACTTGTAGACGCGCTGGACCGGCGATGCCCCGATGCCTCCCACCTGAAGCGAAGAGTCGAGTGATTGATTGGAGCAATCGAAGAGGAGGCTGTTCCGGCTTGGGGACGGATACCCGACGCGCAACAGAGGCATCGGTCGGATGGCAGGACGATCAGCCGTGACTTCGAGCTTCTCCAGATGCTTCACCTTCGCGAGCGAACCTGACGTGAGCTTCGCAACGATCAGCTCACCGTCGTGAACGGCCGTGACCTCGCCCGTGGCCACCTGCTTCCCGCGATTCTTGAACGCGAGGATTGTTCCTGGCTCTAGCGAGACGGAATCAGGCGAGACAACATAGACCCGATCGCCCCGCACCCAGACGACACGCGCTCCGCGCAGCGAGGAATCGGCGCGGGCGATCTCGGGGAGACCGAGAGCGCAGGCCAACGCGAACCAGACAGCAACGCTCCGTGTCAGGAATGCCACGTTCGTCTTACCCCATAGGAACAAGTCGCTTGGCCCTCTGCTGCTAGCGTCCGCCCAATGTAGCTCTGTGTCAAGGGTGACACATCTTACACGCAGGGGCCGGAGCATCGATTCTGTAAAAGACTGCGTCACAACAATTTAACCAACAGGCACGCCGCTTGTATTAGAGCCTCCCACAGAGCGGCGCTGCACAGACCACGCCGACCCGATCCTGGTACTCGGGGCATACGCCACAAACCAGGCAGCTGGGAATCAGGAGCCGGCCACCTGACCGCTGTAAGCATCCTCGAGCCGGCCGGGAGAAGGGCAATGAAGAACGAACGAGTGGGGAGGGATCAGTTGGCTGCGCTGGGCGTCACGGTGATCGTCGCATCGCTCGCCGTCGGCTTCCTCGCGATCGGATGCGGCCAGCAACAGAGTGAAACGGCCACGACCGAGACAGGCACCATCCAGTCCGCCGACGCCGGGAAGGCTCCGGTCGCGGCGAACACAGCCGCGTCGGCGACTGGAATGAAGGAGGCCACGCCGCAGGCTGGCCGAGCGGCGGATGCTGCGGGCGATTCAATGCCGCCCGATGTTCTTGCGAAGGCGTCGGCGGACTACGTCACTCCCGGCGAGATCGTCGAGATCACCGCACAGGGCACCCCGGATGTGGTCGAGGTGATCCTCAAGGACGGCGGAGGGAAGACGCAGCCTCT
Source organism: Candidatus Eisenbacteria bacterium (assembly GCA_005893305.1). NCBI lineage: Bacteria > Candidatus Eiseniibacteriota > Candidatus Eiseniibacteriota bacterium. Next base: position 48,304 of record VBOZ01000029.1, read on the forward strand.
CCATTATGACCAGGCGGCAGCTGCCTGGCGGGCACGCTACCGCGTGCCGCTTCACCCGGCGACGGAGCGCTTTGGGCTCTCGGTGACGGCGAAGAACGCGCAGAAGCTTCAGCAGCGAGTGTGGGTGTTCCTGCAGGTGCGGGAAGCGGCTGTGGGGGAGGCCGCAGGGACTGCCGCGGAGCCGGATTCACAGTGAGGCTCTGACCCGAAAAACGCGAAAGGGGCGGTACCGTGAGGTACCGCCCCGATGCGTTAGAGACTTGCGGCCTGCTAGAACTTACGCCTTGCGGACGTTTGCGGCCTGCAGTCCCTTCGGTCCCTTAACGATGTCGAACTCCAGACGCTCGCCCTCCGCCAGCGTCTTGAAGCCCTCGCCGGAGATTGCCGAGTAATGAACGAACACGTCTTCGCCACCCTCTTGCTGGATGAATCCGAAACCCTTCGACTCGTTAAACCACTTCACGTTTCCGACAGCCACTATGACTCTCCTTACGTACGGGGCAATCAGCCCCAACTTGCCGCCCTTTCCGGACGGCTGACCCAGCCACTTTGGCGGGGCCTCCGGACGATCTGTCCGGATACAAAAAACCCGCAGGTAGCATCTCCTGCGGTGTCGTTCCATGCATTGGTGCTGCGTACGACCGTCAGGTACCTACTTCCTATGTTGTTAGATGAAAGAATCGGCCAAGAGGTCCGGTTTGTAAAGGCCTAATTTCCAAGTCCCCTGCCGGGGCAGGGATACCCCGCCCCGAGATTTCGCTAGGCATTCGACGCCGCTCCGCCGATACTAGTTAAGTCTAGTTAAGTCCCGGGTTGTCCACGGACTCGCTCCAGCGTTCTCTGCTGGCGATCCCCACCCCGCCTTCTCGCCCATGGAAAATCAATTTGATACTAGTCGCGGTCCTGGTTGGCTTCTCGGTCGCCGTGGTCCAGTCCAGCTTCGTCGAGTGGGCGTTCCACCGCTTCTGGCTGCACCGTCCTTGGCTCCCCGAGAACTGCTTCACCCAACACACGCTGATCCATCACCAGCTTTGTAAATTCGACGACACGTTCCACGTCACGGATGAGGAGCAGCATGAGGCGCTCACGTTCGCATGGTGGGGCGGCCCGATCCTCATCGCGATCAGCGCGACACCGTGGGCGTTGGCATCGTGGGCGCTCTACGCCTCGGGAGTTTCGCTCCCGTACGTCGCGTTTGTGATCGCCATCATCGCGGGCGTGTCGGTATACTACGTGGGCTACGAAAGCCTCCACTATTTCATGCACAAGCCGACGATCGCTTGGATCGAGCGCTCGCGCCTGTTTCAATTCATCAAGCAGCATCACCGCATTCACCACGTGCGGATGAATCGCAATCTCAACGTGCTGCTGCCGCTCGCGGATCTGGTCCTCGGTACGTTCGTGACCAAGATGCCGCCCCACGCACCGACCTCCACGGGTGCACGTCGAGTGGCGCGCAAGCACAGCCGGTTCGGTCGGAAGACGTCGGACAGCGATCTCGCGGGTTAGACTTCGGGTGAGCGGTTGTCCCTGGCGGGCAACCGCATGCGAAAGGAATACGGCGTGGCGGGAAGCAGAAGACCTTCGTTCCTGAAACGACAGAAGGAGCAGAAGCGCCTCGCCCGGGCCACCGAGAAGCGGGAGACGCGTCTCGCGCGGAAACGCGCGCAGGCGGAGCAACCCGAACCCACGGATCAGGTGGCTCCCGCGGAGCCGGTGGATTCCGCGCAGGGAGCCGACTCCGAAGCGACGAAACCGATCGACGACTCGCCCGAGATCAACTAATCCGCTTTAGCTCGATCCCGCTCTCAGCTCGTCCCCGACCAGAACCGCACGATCCGACGACCCAACTTCACGATCGGCTTGAACTGCCGCAACTCTCCCATCCATTGCGCGGTCCAGGTGTTGGCGCTCAGGTGCATGTTGTCGTCCTGCAGCCACTCGCGCCATGCGATGGGGCATCCCAGCCGGTTTGATGGGATCTCGTCGGCCACGAAACCTTCGTTTTCCCCCACCCGCACGAGGAGGCGCGGCCCGATCCAAATGCGGTCCTCTTCGGCCGTCGCGGGGGCGAGACCGTACCAGGCGAGCGTTCCGAAATATTGCCTCCGCTCATCGCCATGCTTCGGCGTCGCCGCGTGGGCCCAGTGCCCGTACCGGTCGAGGATGCTCGCCCAATCCTCGATCGCGGTGAAGTCCGCGCTCGAGAGATCGCAGCTGTCCTGGGCCGCCCGACTCACAGCCTGAGCGAACGCCGACATCGCGCGCGACTCGCGGACGGAGCCGGCCGAATCCAGACGCGCGACCTCGTGAGGGATGAACGCATTGCTGTCGTCGAGGGCCATGCGGAAGAAGTTCGTGTAGATCCGCTGCGTTCCGCGTACCGAGGCGAATCGAACGGCGTCGCTCTCGTAGCCCATCACGACCGGCTCGAGCAGAACCCGCCGCCAGGCCTCCCGCGCGATGACGCGCCCGATGGCGGGAGTGTTCAGCACACGCTCCTGAACGGCCGGATTGCTGAGTGAGCTGCTCCAGGTGGCCATGCGGTATCCGATCGAGTACCCCGAGACCATCCCGACCACGAGCGCCACGGCACCCGCCGGCTTCACATAGTCGAGGCTCGCCCGGTAGAGCTCGTCGAATTGGTCGGCGGCGAAAGAGCGAGCGGAGGAGCTGTGGAGCTCGAGCCAGAACCCGCGATCGACGTGGCCGCGCACTTTGAGCGGAGGATAACGCGTGCCGCTGATCGAGCGCCGGTAGTCGTGACCGAGAATGGGCGCTGCGAAACGCCGCTCATCGATGTCGTACTGCCGGAACACCCGGCCGCGGGCCGCGAGCTCGACGACAAAGCGGGCGATCGAGTCGGTAGGCGCCTCTCGGTAGGAGAGGACGCTCATGTTCTCAAACATCTCCTCGAAAGGCAGTGTGCTGGGCGCGGGGCGTGCTTGGGAACCTACCAGGGCGCCGAGAGCGCAGAGCACGAGCCAGAGGGTCAAGAGCTGGCTCTTGAGTACGAATCTCGCGATCCTCGATACAAACGAACCGAGTCGGCTGGGGAGCAGGCGGTTCTTTTTCACGTAGTTCGCTCCATATGGCCCGTTATGGGGGACGAGAGCGTCGCGGCCTCCGGGGAATGCCCGAATCGCGCGGATGCCTAGTAGTTATCGGCGGGGACTCGGCAATCCTAGAGTCCCGCGGCGTGGGCACGCAGGCGTCCGATTAAAGCGAAGCGCCCCAAGGAGATGTACCTCCGCGGGGCGCCTGCCTCGGTTTGGGTGCCGCTCTACTATCTGGCGGCTCCTGCAAGCTTCTCCGTGCCGATGAAGGCAAGCAGCTCGCGGTTCACCTCGTCAGCGTGCGTCCAGGTCAGGCCGTGCGGCCCGCCCTCGATTACCGACAGCCGGCCGCCCTTCACGGTCTCGGCCGTGCGCTTTCCGCTGGCCGCGAGGGGGACGATCCGATCGGAGTCGCCATGAATGACCAAGGTGGGAACGTCGATGCGTTCGAGATCCTTTCGGAAGTCGGTCAACCATGCCGAGACGCAATCCAGCGTGCCCTTCGGCGAGGCAGAGACCGCGATGCTCCAGCTGAGCTGAACGAGCTGATCGCTGACCAGCTTGCCGCCCAGCACGTCCACGTTGTAAAAATTCGACAGGAATCCCGCGAGGAATGCGGGACGGTCCGCGACGAGGCCCTTCTTGATCCCTTCGAAGATGCCGCCATCCACTCCGCCCGGGTTATCGGCCGTCTTCAGCAGAAAGGGCGGGATGGACGAGATAAAGACCGCCTGGCTGACGCGCTTCGAGCCGTACTTGCCAAGGTAA
>VBOZ01000029.1:52146-58223 GCA_005893305.1 Candidatus Eisenbacteria bacterium
CCACCCATGGAAAATCCCACCAGTGTGAAATCTTTAAGCTCGAGATGCGTGATGAGCTTGTTCAGATCCTCGGCGAAGGTATCGTAGTCGTAGCCCGACGTCGGCTTGCTCGATTCGCCGAATCCCCGCCGATCGTACGTGATGACCCGATGACCCGCCTCGAGCAGCGCCATGGTTTGCTTCTCCCACGAACGACCGCTTAGGGGCCAACCGTGAATCAGAACGACCGGCTTCCCGGCTCCGTGATCCTCATAGTAGATATCGATGTTCCCTGAGTTTTCCTTGCCAACGGTCGTGTACGGCATGGCGGGTCCCCTTTCGTGCGGGCGAGTGCGGTACATGGGCAGAGCGATCGCTGCCGCGCGGGACTATAATTGCAATCGATGCGGGGCGCTGTTAGCCGGTTCAGTGTACCCTCAGGGATCGTCGCGCATCCAAACATTCCTAATCCGCCGAGCCGCCGCGGGGGAGGCCAACCACGATGACAAAGCGCAAGCTGGGACGACAGGGCCTCGAGGTGTCCGCCCTTGGGCTAGGGTGCATGGGGATGTCAGAGTTCTACGGGCAGTCCGACGAGACGGAGTCGCTGGCCACGATCCACCGCGCGATCGACCTCGGTGTCACGTTTCTGGACACAGCCGACATCTATGGCCCATTCAAGAATGAGATCCTCGTCGGCCGGGCAATCCAGGGTCGCCGCGACCGCCTCGTGGTCGCCACGAAATTCGGAAACGTGCGGGGCCCCGACGGTAGCTTTTTGGGAGTCAACGGCCGTCCCGACTACGTTCGCGCCGCCTGCGACGCGTCACTGAAACGTCTCGGCGTGGAGGTGATCGACCTCTACTACCAGCACCGAGTGGACCGAAGCGTTCCGATCGAAGACACCGTGGGCGCCATGGCGGGCCTGGTCCGGGAGGGGAAGGTACGCTACCTGGGCCTCTCGGAGGCGTCCCCGGCGACGATCCGCCGGGCCCACAAGGTGCACCCGATCACGGCGCTCCAAACCGAGTACTCCCTCTGGAGCCGCGATCCCGAGGACGAGATCCTCCCGACCTGCCGTGAGCTGGGGATCGGGTTCGTCGCCTACAGCCCCATCGGCCGCGGCTTTCTCTCAGGGCGATTCCGAAAGCCGGAGGATTTGCCGGCCGACGATTTCCGCCGCAACCATCCTCGGTTTCAAGGCGCGAATTTTCAGAAGAACCTCGACCTCGTGTCCAGGGTAGAGGAGATCGCGCGCGAGAAGGGTTGCACGCCGACCCAGCTTGTCCTGGCCTGGCTTCTCGGACAAGGCCAGGACATCGTGCCGATCCCGGGGACCAAGCACCGTCGCTTTCTCGAGGAAAACGTGCGCGCCCCGGAATTCGTCCTGACGCCCGCGGAGATGGAGCGGATCGCCGAGGTCGCGCCGAAAGGTGTCACGGCAGGGGACCGCTATCCTCAGGCCGGGATGCTGACCGTAAACGGATAACCGGTCGCTGACCGGCGTGGAACGAGGAACGCAACCGAAAGGAGCGAAACTCCCATGACCAAGACCCTGGATGCGGACGAAATCCTAGCGCAGGCCACCCCGCTGCAGCGGCAGAATGCGCACGAGATCCAACCGTACGGCCACCTCGTCCGGATGCCGATCGCCCTGGACGAAACGGTCTGCAGGGAGAGTGTCTCGAACCTGAATCAGCTCCTTGCCGATTCGATGACGCTGCGCGATCTTTACAAGAAGCACCACTGGCAGGCGGCCGGGCCCACCTTCTACTCCCTTCATCTCCTGTTCGACAAGCATTTCGAAGAGCAGAGTGTGCTCGTGGACGCGCTCGCGGAGCGGATCCAGGCGTTGGGCGGAGTGAGCCTCGCCATGGCGCCCGACATCGCCGAGACGACCTTGATTCCACGTCCGCCGAAGGGCCGTGAGGATCTGCCGACGCAAGTGTCCCGTCTCATGCACGCGCACCAGATCGTGCTCAAGGAGGCCCGCACGATGGCGCGTCTGTCCGCCGACCGAGGCGACGACGGCACGAACGATCTCATCGTGAGCTCGATCATCCGGACCAATGAGTCCCAGGTCTGGTTCGTCGCCGAGCATGCGGTGGATACACCGCTGGTGCGCGCGAAGTAGCGACCCTCGCGGTGGCGTGGTACGGCCCGATCGTGATGAACACGCAGGATCAGCTTCGGGAGGCGTTCGAGGAGCTTCAGGACGGGACGTTTCTGAAGACGAAGAAGGGGCGGTAGGAGATGGCCGGCGCCGCAGCCAGCCATGGGTGATGGCCGCGCTGATCCTCGTCCTCGTCAGCCTGCTCTGCGGTCCGTCCTTCAAGGACGCGCTCGCGGCGCAGGCCGGTGACACGCTCGACGACCTCCCCCTCACCGAAGTTTTGGCCGACAGCAGTTCCACCGGGACGATGGCGGTGACCCTGACCGGGGACGGCGGCTACGGAGTGACCGACAAAGGAATCGCCAGGACTCTCGCCGAGCACGGGGTACCGGTCGTCGTGCTGAACTCGCTCCACTATTTCCAGAAGCGCCGCGCTCCCGAAGAGGCCTCCGCGGACCTCGAACGAATCCTCCGCCACTATCTTCAGTCCTGGAAGATGAAGCGGGCCGTCCTGGTCGGCTACTCCCTGGGCGCCGATGTGCTCCCGTTCATGTTGAACCGCTTACCGCCGGACCTTCGTAGCCGCGTGCCGGTCCTCGCGCTCCTCGCCCCGAGCGCGGAGGCTGATTTTCAGTTTCATCTGACCGATTGGTTTGGCACCCATCACCGCAAGACCGCGCTCCCGGTCCCACCGGAGCTGGAGAGGCTGCGTGGTCTCCGGATCCTCTGTTTCTATGGATACAAGGACAAGGAAGCGATCTGCGATCGGCTGGACGCCGGGCTCGTGACCTCGTTTCCGATCGAGGGCGGGCATCGTTTCGCCAACAGGTACGGTCCCGTTGCCGAGCAGATTCTCAAGGCGGCGCGCTGAGCCCAGGAGGCTCAACCCTTCATCAGGCGATCGATTTCGTGGCGAATGGCGGGAAGCGTCATGCCGCTACGCGCGATGGCGAGAAGCCCCAAGATCCACAGCGGCAGCGTGAGCAGGAAGAAGGCGACGAACGAGAAGCCGACGGCCGAGCTCTTCTCGATGCCGAAGAGGGTGAGGCCCACGACGCAGAAGAACTGATACGTGCCGATGTTGGAGGGCGCGTTGGGAAGCGCCGTGCCCAGATGGACGATCAGGAAGACCGCGATTCCGACCCAAATCGAGAGCGGGAATCCGTACGCAAGCATCATGATCCAGAGGGCGATTCCCTGGAATACGAGGATCAGGGGCGAGATCAGCAGGGAAGCGATTGAATCCCGCGAAAGGCCGATCCGCCCGATGCCCTCCGCCACGTGGGAGACCATCCGCGCAAGGGAACGGTGCCCTTCGCGCTTTGACCCCGCCGCGTCCCCCGCGCTGTCCTTTCGGCGACAATAGACGAGGAATAGAAACAATGCGGTCGCCGCGATCACGATCACTCCAAGAACGTCCCCTCCCGCGATCAGATCGCGCGGGAGCGGGACGAACATCGCGGTGATTCCGATCGCGATCGCGAGCCAGACTCCGTCGAAGAGGCGCTCCGCCGCGATCGACGGCACGATCGAGAGAAACCTCACCCCCGTCCAGCGCGAGACCAGATACGCCCGAACGAACTCCCCGGCCCGGAGCGGCGTCACCTCGTTGGTGAAGAGCCCCGCGTAGATCGCCTGCGTGGCTCGGGCCGCGGAGACGGGCCCGACCGGCCGAAGCAGGTAGCGCCACCGCACGCCCTGGCAGACATAGCTCATGACGTCAAAGAGGATCGCGGGCGCGACCCAGACCCAACGGATGTGTCGCATCGAGGCGAACACGGTGCCGAAATAGACGTCATGAAGGACCCAAACGAGGCCGAATACCGCGAGGGCGTAACCGATGAGGTGACGGGCCCGCGGAGCGTCGGGCTCGACCGGCATCAGTCCTTCCGTTCGCTGATGCGGCTCAGAGCGATGGCAAGGCGGGGGAGGTCGAGCGCGTTTCGGTAGACCAGGTACCGCGGCTCCCAGGAGGTCGCGAATTTGGCCTTGTAGCTCCGGAGGCCTCGATAGCTGAAGAGGAAGTTGAGCCGCTGGAAAAAGGCATGGATCGCGCGCTCCTCGCGGGAGCCTTCGTCCTGCTCCGCGAAGCCGGACATCGGCGCCAAGCCGAAGTTGAACCGCGTGAATCCCTTCTCTCTGCTTTCGAGGAACAGATTCACGAAGAGGAAGTCCATGATCCCGTTCGGGGCCTCGGTACGGCGACGCATGAGGTCGATCGTCGTCTCGCCCTGGTGGTAGGAGGGGACGATGTTCACGAAGGCGAGGATCCGACCGCCGGCATCCGTGGCGGCGACGATCGGCGTACTTCCCACGTAATCCTGCTGGAACGTTCCGAGGCTGAACTGACGCTCCCTCCGGCCCGAGAAGAGTAGCCACTCGTTCGAGACGTCGCGCACCTCATGCATGACCTCCCTCGTGATCGGAGGATCGTAGCGCCGGAAGCCGATGCCCACCTTGCCCATCCTGGTCAGCGCGTTCCGGAACTCCCGCATCTTCCTTCCCTCGAGCGAGAATCGCGTGAGATCCACGATGGCGTCGTCGCCGATCTTGAGCTTCTTGAAGCCCAGCCGGCGGTAGATCGGAAGGAAGTCGGGCAGCGTCTGGTGAAAGCCCAATCTCCAGTCGCTCTCCTCGCAGAGGATCATGAAGGGTCGGATCGTGTTCTCGATCTCCTCCTCAGGCCCCACCGGATCGCCGAGCACCACCGCGTCCGACCCCGCCACCCGGTACGCCAGGAACGCGCGGCGCGAAGGGGAGAAGAACAGGGTTTTGTCGGGCCACGTCTTGAAGTAGTCGAGCGCCGACCGCCCGTAGCATGTCACGATCTCGCTCGCAGCCGCGTGGTCGCGCGGCCCGATCGAGAACCTGTATGCCACCGGACGATAGAGCTGAAATAGCGAATAGCCGGCGGCGATCGTGGCGATGACGTTGAGCGAGTTCAGGAACCAACGTGCGTGCCTCGTGTGCGCGACGATCGCCGGATCGCTCTGAAGGGTGAGGAACTCCAGCGTCCGCCGGATCGAGTCAGGGACCGTGAAGTCGATCCCGAAATCCCGGCGGTCCATGTACCAAAAGCCTGCGATTCCGTAGCCGAGGACGACGACCGTCGCCACGGCGATAACGATCAGCGCGGCGCCGATGTTGGGGACCGCGCTTCGCACGCGGAACTGGTCGCGTGCGGCGAGGAACAGCGCCACGAGCGCAAGCGAGAGGATCGCATCCTCGTAGTTGAGCCCCCGAGTCAGATGAAATACGACCGAGGCGCAGGAAAGGACCAACACGCTGTGAAACGCCCGCTCCTTTCGACGATAGACGTTGAGCGAGGTGACGATGAGGGCGAAGCCGATCAGCAGGGTGATGAAGCGGGAGACGTGGAGAAACTCCATGGGGAAGAGCTCGATCAGCCCGGTTGTCCTGCGGGGCCACGCGCGGTCGAGCAGGGAAAGCAGATTCGCGATCCCGCTCCCGAGGGTGACGAGCGCCAGGATCGGAATGATGAAGCGGCGCCGCTCCGACTCGGCGGGGTCCGCCGGATGGCGTACGAAGCGGTACGGCCCCTTCGTCACAAGACCGCCCTCTGTCGGGTTTGCGCCGACATGAAAGCTCCGCCCGGTTGCCAGCTGCGAAGCCCGTTTCAGGTTCATGTCCGGCAACTATAGCCCCGAGCGCCTCGGCGGGGGAAATGCCACCTTTTTGCCGAGCGGGGCAGGCTTCTTGCAAGTATCTGTGCAACTGCGGCCTTGTCTTGGGGTATTACTGGCCCACGGGGGTTTCCTGGGTAGCAGGATGTCCGAACGGCTCTGGGGCAAGCCGAAGCTTCGAATCCGCTGGGAGGGCAACTGCGATGTGTGACCGTTGAGACTGGGCCCCGCAAGAACACTCGCAGCAATCTCTCTGTTTGCCGCAATCGCATTCACCGCAACCTCACTGGCCGAGCAGCCCGATCCTCCCGCGCCTTCGATTGGACGTGACGCCCGCACAT